>JBDTAN010000350.1:0-3576 GCA_039924585.1 Chitinophagaceae bacterium
CTCCCATCCTGCAGCAATTTTGTAGGTGGAAATAAGCTCCACGGCTTTTCTGAAATCAGTTTCTGCGATAGTTATTTTATTATTGTCTTTATTGATCTGTCCCAGGTAATTCAATGCTTCAATGGCAGCTTCCTTTTCACCACTGCTGTTGGCATATTCCAATGCATAATTAAAGTAGTCAAGGGCTTTGTCTGACTGTTTCGTTTCGTAATATAATTTTCCCAATGCGAGCGCTATTCCCGATGCAATCCTGTTCAACTTTTTATCTTTTGCAAGTGGAAAAACCTCCAGCAACTCGGCCTCGGATTCTTTATATTTTTTTAAGTAAAATAAATCTTCTCCAATATTTCCATGATACAAAAAATAACTTTCGTCATAGACGCCTTTTTTAATCTGATCAAGCGCCAGCTTGTGGTATTTCAAAGCGTTTTCATAATCCCCCTGGAAAAAATAAACAACACCAATATTATTTGAAACAACATTCCTGAATTCCATGGCCAATTGGTCTGCAAAAATACTATCGGCTTGCAAAAACGAATTGATTGATTGTGTGTATTGCCCCATACTTTTAAGCAATGTACCTCTTGACACATAAGAGTTTGCCAACCGGAAATTATTTCCGGACCTTTCAAAAATATCCTGGGCACTGTCGCTGTTTTTTAAACCCTCTTCAAACTCACCCGTGAGTCCATACAAAAAAGATGTTGCATCCAGTGTTGTACCCAGTGAAATATTATTATTAGAAGATTTTGCCAGTTCTATGGCTTTATTGTACGCATCTTTAGCCTGGAGAAAATTTCCCATAGAAACTTGTACATCCGCTATATTATTCAATTGATTTATAACTCCCGGCTGACTGGTGGTATCATAAATATTTTTGGCCTGGTTAAAATATTCAAGGGCGCTGTCGAGCTGCGTCAACGCTTTAAAACCGTACCCTTTTAACGCCATACAATCGGCAAAACTTTGTGCTGTATTTAATTGTTTACTCAGCAATAAACAGCTTTGAAACAATTTATTTCCTGCCGAAATATTATTCGTTCTGTAAGCCAGGCTGGCCTGAGCCCAGGTAGCTGAAAATTGGTAGCCCGTATTTTTTGTACTATCACTTAGCCTGATGCAGGCATCGAAATATAGACGTGCTTTAATGGTATCAATCAGGTTCCATGCATTGCCCAGGTTGTATAAAGCTTCCACAGTAGATTTACTGTCAATGCCTTTTGCTTTTTCAAAAAACTCAACAGCTTTTTTATTGTTTTCATCATTATAATAAACGCTTCCTTTTGCATTATATGTTTCGGCAAGGCCGGAACTGTCCTTTAGATGTTCATAAATATTAGCTGCTGAATCATAAGCTGCAAGTGCATTGTTTTTCAAGCCGCTTAGTAAATATAATTCCCCAAGGCTTTTCCAGGAAAATGCCTCGCCGGAAAGATTGTTTGCTTTTTTTCTTAATTGAATTGATTGTTGGTGCGCCAGCACTGCAGAATCATAAAAGCCCAGTGACCAATAAGAACTGCCCTTCAATGACATGGAATATCCTGCATCATTAAATTCATTAAGCGACAAAAGTTTTTGCATAGCAGAATCTGTATATGCCATGGATTTTTGATAATTAGCCAGTTTATAATAACTATTGGCTATGTCGTTTTGAACTTTTGCCCAATTCAAAGTATCGGCATTGCTCTTATAAATGTAAGCCGCTTTGGTAAAAGAATCCAGGGCATTGTTGGGTTTTCCCTGGTCATTATTCACCCTGCCTATAAATGTAAAATATGTTGCATTTTTTTCTATAGATTCATAACTGTTGATGCCTTTGTTTAAATCTATAAGTTTGGCATATAAGGCAAGCGCTTCTCCATAATTTCCTTCATCATAATATAAGGCACCTGCATATTCATACCTGTTTTGCCAGTTTTTATTATACACATCTTCTGGCAAAGTTGCTTTATATGCAATTATTTTATTTTCAAATTGCTGTAGCAAAATTTTAGCGCTGGCTGACTGAAGGTTTTTAGAAAGGCAATATACTTTTTTTGAAATTGCTGCCAATTCGTATTCATGTTCATTTGCCAGTTGTGCATATTTTATTGCAGAATCGCAACTAATAATCGCTTGCGGATAATTGTCCTGTTTTTGGTAGATCTCTGCTTCCATAACCCATGCAAGGGATTTGCCTGCTGTATCATTTACTGCATAAGCAACTGCTTTAATAAATTCATTAAAATCAGATGCCTTTACAAAATCTTCTTGTTCAATAAATTTCGATACATCGGTTATGAATGATGCACAGTAATCATCTTCAATTATACGTTCCTTGTATGGAGCTAATTTTTCTAAAAAAAGTTGTTTATTTTTATAAACCGGGTAAAGCGCTTCTTTTATTTCAGTAGGGCTTATTGCTGCACCATTTATTAGCCAGGTCGCAAATGTTTCATTCAGCTTAAAATCGTTCGACATATATTTTCCCGGAAAATCATTTACAAATTTCAGAAAACTTTCAATGTCATCTTTTTTTGCATCACGAATTACTTCTAATGCAGTTTTCCCGGCAAACCGGCCATCTTTAAATTTAGTGGTAACGCTTTCCGGCAGGCCTTTCATATCTTTTAATATGTCGTACGTAGCGGCACAATCCTCGTACATCAATGTATAAATGGAGTCTTCCAATTTCTTTCCATCATTGTACGCCAAATCCTGCAACGAATAAAATTTCTCCTTTTCTGAGTTTACCAGGTAAATATTATTAAATGCAAGCTTAGAAAAAATACTCCGGTTATTTATTAAAGGAATTTTTACTTTCAACGCAATCATATCTCCTTCCTTCAGCGGTTCTTTTACATTATTAAGTTTAATCATACAGGCAACTACGCTATCCGATTTTACCACACGGCCCGATCCTATTTCCTTGAAATCTCTTTTCTCCGCTGCATCATCATCTGTTTTTTCATAAGCCTGGTAAGCAGTTGCCTCATTACCTTTTTGTACACCCATTCCGTTTGTTCCACTTATAAAAACAATCATTGTATCATTTTCAGAATACACATAAGATATTTTAAAAAAGAGTTTTGTTTCTTCGGTTTGCCCAATCGTTTGTCCAAAGCTGGAAATTGCCGCAAAAAGCATCAACAATAAGAAGCCATATTTTTTTACAGTTATATTCACCTTATACAATTAATAATTTTTAATTATAAAACTTACACTGATTATTCCTATTTCCTGAGCCTTTATACTCGATACATCTCCACGTGTGGATGCAGCATCTTCTTTGTCATTAAATAAATCATCTAAGACAGTTTGAAAAGGCTGCATTTCACCACGCGTAATTCTTTTTTCAAAAACACTGCGGAGATCCATTGGTTCTTTTGATACAATTATTTTTAGAAATTCTACCCCGGCAGGAGAACCTTTACTTACTGCCAGTTCACGAATTACCGTGCTGTTTTTATCTACAATATAATCCGCCGGCTCTTTTGTTTTGTATGGATATAAAATATCAACTGTGTTATCAGGATAAATATCCAATACTGTATAATAAAGGTTTTGATTACTTGTATTTCTTATGTGCAGCGCATA
>JBDTAN010000351.1:0-3812 GCA_039924585.1 Chitinophagaceae bacterium
CTTTGAGTTGTTGTGTGGCCATTTCCTGGTAAGCATTCAACAGCGTAGCAAAAGCACTATAAGCATTTTCTACGCGGATAAGTGTTGCAGGAATTTCATGTTTTAATTCAAGTGATTTATTGATGAGAATGATAGATGCATGGCTTTTATATAAAAATTCCTCGTATTTGGGATTTGCCAGGAATGCAAGCTGGCCTTTTTTTGCCTCTTCAATTTTACCAAATGAATGTACTTCCGCACTTTCATCTCCAACGATTTCTCCCTGGATAAGTGTTGCAATTTGTGCCGCGGTAAAAACCATAACTTAATTTTTAATAATAAATAAGAGCCAGCCCATTCTCCTTATAAATGACAAATGTAGAATTTTTTTACAGGCATTGACAAGGTTTGATGGATAAGCGGGTTGTCAATTTCAGCAATATTTTTCACATTACCATTTTTAAAAATAATTAAAATCCGTTCATGTTCGGGTGTATAGGTCGTATTGGCCGTTTCACCGGTAAAAACAAAATAGTGGAAATCCTTTTTTTCAACGGCAAATTTTGCCCCTACTTCCTTTTCCATTTCCACTATTTCATCTATACCAAACGGTTGCGTTTGCAATCTTGTTTTATATAAATTCCTGTTTAACAAAGATGTACATAAAAGCGATAATATTTTATCCGGGAATGAAGCCCATTTTTTTACAGCAAAAAGAATATCGGTATCATCAAGCCGGCAAAAATTTTCGAGTGCGGTAGTTGTCATTTCACCGGAAAAGCCATTAAAGAAAAAATCAAGTGGCGGATTGATAGATAATTCTTTACCAAATTCAGGATATAATTCGCGAACCCGTTCCATTATTTTTACCAGCATTTTTTCGGAAGCCAATACTGTTTTGTGTAAATAAACCTGCCAGTACATTTGCCGGCGCGCGACTAAAAATTTCTCCACACTATAAATGCCTTTTTCTTCTACCACTAGTTGGCCTTCATGTACATGCAGCATTTTTAAAATGCGCGCATAACCAATCACACCTTCACTTACGCCGGTAAAAAAACTATCACGCGTGAGATAATCCATGCGATCCATATCCAGTTGCCCGGAGATGAGCTGATGCAAAAATGGCTTATCATATTTATTGGTAAAAATATCAATCGCTAAAGAAAGATCACCGTTCATTTCGGCATTTAATTGCTGCATGATCAGCAAGCTTAATGATTCATGTTGCACGCCGGGTATGAGTGTATATTCCAATGCATGCGAAAATGGTCCATGCCCAATATCATGTAATAAAATCGCAGCTTTTACGGCAGTTTCTTCTTCAGGTGAAATATCAATTCCTTTTAAACGCAGTTCTGCAACTGCCTGGCACATGAGGTGATAGGCACCGAGTGAATGATGAAACCTGGAATGTATTGCACCGGGATAAACGAGATTTGCAAGCGCCATTTGCTGAATCCTGCGCAAGCGCTGGTACACAGGCTGTGCCATCAACCGGAAGATCAACGGATCATTAATGGTGATGAAACCATATACAGGATCATTAATTATTTTTCGCAACACTTGCTCCATCTATGTTTTTTATTTGTTAAACAAACTGCCCCGAGGCAGGAAGCAAAAGTACAATTTGTATTTTGGCGATTAATACTGATTTTACACATAGCGCCGGTTTGATAAAAAATTAAACTGGTTTTAAAAACAAATAATGGCATTAGCAACAATTCTCTGGGTAGATGATGAAATAGAAAGCCTCCAATCGCAGAAATTATTTTTAGAAGAAAAAGGGTATGAGGTACACACGCTCACCAATGGTTTTGAAGCCATAGATTTTGTAAAAGAACATGAAGTAGATGTGGTTTTGCTGGATGAAACCATGCCCGGAATTTCCGGTCTTGAAACTTTGCAAAAAATAAAAGAAGTAAGCAAACAGATCCCGGTAGTAATGATCACCAAAAATGAAACGGAAGACCTGATGGAAGATGCCATTGGCAGCCAGATCACGGATTATTTAATAAAACCGGTAAACCCCAACCAGGTATTACTGGCATTGAAAAAGATCATAGATAATAAAAGGCTGGTGTCTGAAAAAACCACCAGTGCTTACCAGCAGCAATTCCGAAATTTATTTGTTGCCCTGAACAGCAATCCTGAAAGCCGCGAATGGATGGATATTTATAAAAAATTAGTGTATTGGGAATTGGAAATGGAAAAGAGCAACAGCCCTGAAATGCAGGAAGTTTTTCAAACACAGAAGCATGAGGCCAATACAGAATTTTTTAAATTCATCAGCCGGAATTATACGGACTGGATCAAAAAACCCAATGCTTCATCGCCCATTATGAGTCATCAATTATTTAAAGAAAAAGTGATTCCGCATATGGAAGAAGGCGTACCTACTTTTTTTATACTAATTGATAATTTACGTTTTGATCAGTGGAAAACAATTGAACCCATTTTTGCTGAAAGTTTCCGCATACTGGAAGAAGATACTTTTTATAGTATTTTACCAACCGCAACGCAATATTGCCGCAACGCAATATTTGCGGGCATGTTGCCGATTGACATTGAAAAACAATTTCCGAAAGAATGGAAAAATGATGATGAGGAAGGTGGAAAAAATTTATTTGAAGAAGCATTTTTAAAAGCACAATTAAAAAAATTACGCAAAGAAAATGTTCGATATAGTTATACGAAAGTGGTGCATCATCATGATGGTCAACAACTCGTTTCCAACGTCCATAATTTATTGCAAAATGATTTGAATGTGATCATTTATAATTTCGTGGACATGATGAGCCATGCGCGTACAGAAATTGAAATTTTAAAAGAATTAGCAGCGGATGAAGTGAGTTACCGCAGCATTACAAAGAGTTGGTTTGAACACAGTCCTTTGCACCAGGCGCTGAAAAAAATTGCAGATAAAAAAATCAATATTGTACTGGCAACTGATCATGGAAGTGTGCGTGTAAAAAATCCTTCGAAAGTGATTGGCGATAAACAAACCACCACTAATTTACGATATAAACATGGGCGTAATTTAAATTATGATCCCAAAGATGTATTGGTTTTCCGTGATCCGAAAGAAGCAGGTTTGCCTGCACCGAATGTGAATTCATCATTTATTTTTGCGAAAGAAGAAGGCTTTTTATGTTACCCAAATAATTACAATCATTACGTAAATTATTACCGCAATACATTTCAGCATGGCGGTGTGAGTTTGGAAGAAATGATTATCCCGGTGATTAAGATGACGAGTAAGGTTTGATGATTTTAGTTAAATATTTATTTATCTAAAAACTTTTCAACCTGCCTTCTGTGCCTGAGTATATGAACTATGGCATGTTCGAACATTTGTTCAAAATCATACTCTTGTCCCCAGGTTGTTTTAATGCTATTTATTTCCAGGTCTTCAAAAACAGTGTACCATTTTCCTGCTAAAGATTCTTCCGTATAAGCCAGCATTTTAACCAGTTCATCACAAGCTTTTTGTGGCGTATGTAATTCATAATCTTCTTTTCTTTCAATGAAAGTTTCTGCAAACGTTTTCCGGATATAATTCGCATAACCATAACCTGCTTTTACTACATGATTCATGATCGCCTGGATTGATTTACAGTTTTGGTCTGTAGTTTCAGTGTCCATTATTTTTACAAAGTCATCCTGGTTGATATTTTTTACAACATCTAAAAGTTCAGCAGCAGCACGTTCATACTCATCCATCATTGCACCAACAAAGCGGTTCCTATATTTTTTTTGCATGATTGATTTTTTTAATTTTTTTGATATTCTGTGTTTGCAAATTTGTCGGAAAGTTGGGCGTCATTATTTTT
>JBDTAN010000352.1:0-2863 GCA_039924585.1 Chitinophagaceae bacterium
TGTGCATCAATACTTACACCAATAATACGCCCCGGAATTCCTCTTTTAAATTCATCCTGTGTTGCAAAAAATGCTGCATGCGGTCCGCCATATCCAAGCGGCACGCCAAATCTTTGCGCCGAACCTACCGCCACATCTGCTTTTAATGCACCCGGAGATTTCAATAATGTAAGTGCCAGCAAATCGGTAGCCATTACCACATAAATATTTTTCGAATGCATTTGCTCAATAAAAGCTGTATAATCTTCTACAGAGCCTTTATCATTCGGGTATTGCACAATAGCCCCAAAAAAAGCATCATCAATAGTTGCTGTTTTAAAATCACCATGCACAAGTTCGATACCAATTGGCAAAGCGCGTGTGAGCAATACATCTTTTGTTTGGGGAAAAATGGCTTCATCCACGAAAAAACGCGGCCGTGTAATTGTATCTGTTTTATTTACATGATGAAATAACATGGCCATTCCTTCCGCCGCAGCAGTTGCTTCATCCAATAACGATGCGTTAGCGATTGGCAATCCAGTGAGATCACTTACCATCGTTTGATAATTCAATAAACTCTCCAGCCGGCCTTGTGAAATCTCTGCCTGGTAAGGCGTGTATTGCGTGTACCAGCCCGGGTTTTCAAATACATTTCGCAAGATAACGCTGGGCGTAATCGTGCCATAATAACCCTGGCCTATATATGATTTATATAAAATATTTTTTAGGCTCATGTCTTTTACAAGCGACAGGTATTCACTTTCACCAATTGCTGGCGGAACGGCCAGCCGGGCTTCCAAACGAATAGATGCCGGGATGGTTTTATTGATTAAATTTTCCAGGCTTTCTTCGCCGATTGTATTCAACATTTCTTTTTCATCCCCGATTGTTCCTATGTGCCGTGGAATAAATTCTTCTGATTGCTGATCTATTAAATTCATAAAAATTGGTATTGCTTTTCTAAAATGCTGCAAAGGTAAACCCTTCTTTGGAATAAATATTCTATTGGTTGATGGCTGGCTATTTTTGTATTAAACCAGGTGAACTAAATGGCTGTTTGCCTTCGGGAGATTTTAATTTTTAATGATACGTGAAATCTTTTGCTCCAGCATCATTAAATCTGCCAGGACTATTGCTGTCACTGCTTCCAGGACTACCGGAACCCTCAAGGCAATGCAGAGATCATGCCTGCCTTTTACAGATAATGTATCCATTTTTTGAGTTTCGCTGTTCCAGGTTTCCTGGACTTGTGGCGTAGATGAAGTGGGTTTGATGGCCACCCTGAAAATAAGTTCATTGCCGTTGGTGATGCCGCCATTGATACCGCCGGAATTATTTGTTTTGGTTTTGCCGGATTCATTTTCAATAGCATCGTTATGTATGCTGCCAAACATTTTTGCAGCAGAAAAACCGGAGCCAAATTCAATACCTTTTACGGCAGGTATAGCAAAAGCCAATTGCGCAATTAATGACTCTGTACTGTCAAAAAATGGTTCACCCAAACCGGCAGGTAAATTATTTACCCTGCATTCAACAATGCCACCAATGCTGTCTTTGGATTCGATTGCTTTCGCTAAACCTTGTTCAATATTTTTTTCACCACCGGCTTCTATAAGTGTTGCGTGTATGGTAATATGTTGTAATAATTTTTTTGCAATAACACCTGCAGCAACGATTGAAACTGTAAGTCTGCCGCTGAAATGCCCGCCACCACGATAATCCTGGAAACCTCCATATTTTTGATGCGCTACAAAATCTGCATGCCCCGGCCGCGGAATAGCTTTTTGTTTTTCATATTCTGATGAACGGATATTATTATTTTCAAAAAGGATTAATAATGGTGCTCCGGTTGTTTTGCTATTAAATATTCCTGATTTAAATATAGGAATATCATCTTCCTTACGCGGAGTGGTACCTTTTTGTAAACCACCTTTTCTTCTTTCCAAATCCTCCGAAAAATCTTCCGTATTCAAAGTGAGTCCTGCAGGAATACCATCGAGGCAAATGCCTACAACATCTCCATGGCTTTCACCAAAAATAGTTAAGCGAAAAATTCGTCCAAATTCATTCATGTATAAAAATAAGTTTTAAAGTGTGTTTGAAAAAATCAAATTATGCATTCGAAATAACAGCGCCTAAACTTTGTAATATTTTAAAGAAATCGGGAAAGGATTTTCCTACAACTTCAGCATGCTGAATCATTGTCTCTCCATTTGCCACCAATGCTACAATTGAACACATCATGGCGATGCGATGATCGCCATGTGTTTCAATAATTGCCTGTTGAATTTGACTTCCTCCTTTGATGATCATTTCATCATTTTCAACATACATATCAATGCCCATTTTTTTTAATTCCTGCTGAATGGCATGGGCACGGTTTGATTCTTTATGCAAAAGCCGATGAACACCTTTGATTGAAGAAATTCCTTCACAACAGGTTGCGAGCGCGGCTAAAGGTGGAAATAGATCCGGGCAGTCCGTGGCATCAAAATGAAAACTTTTTAAATTTGATTTTGATATTTCTAAAGAATCATTTTTATATAAAATATTTGCACCACAAGATTTAAGAACTTCAATAATTGCTTTATCTGGTTGTTGGGATTCCAAGTCCAGTCCACTGATATTAATATGGCCTGCAACTGCACCGGCAACCAATAAAAATGCTGTGCCACTCCAATCGGATTCAATTGTATAAATTATTTCTTTCGATGTATTTTTTTTCACTTCAC
The DNA here is from genome assembly GCA_039924585.1 of Chitinophagaceae bacterium. Classification (GTDB taxonomy): domain Bacteria; phylum Bacteroidota; class Bacteroidia; order Chitinophagales; family Chitinophagaceae; genus JAFDXJ01. The sequence goes on from JBDTAN010000352.1 coordinate 2,715, forward strand.
CAGCGAAATAAAAAGAAGAAAAATCTGAATAATCAGGGACTTGCATTCCAAATTTTTTCATCACATCCAAGGTCAGGCCAATATACCCGGCACTTTTTAAATTTTTTACTGTAATAGATATACCTGCTGCATTTGCGGCTGAATATGCC
>JBDTAN010000353.1:0-6599 GCA_039924585.1 Chitinophagaceae bacterium
CTGCCCAAAGCTTTTTTAATATCGGCCACTTTCACTTTGTTGCCATTGAAATGTACATCCACCTTTGCATCAAACCAATCCATGCTGTTGGATATATGAATCTTCGTAGTTGGCCTTGCGGTATTGAACCTAAACTTTTTTAATGCATCAAACCCGGTGACAGGAATATTCAATTCTTTGATTGCATCTGCAAATAAAAAGAACCAGTTATTTTTTAAAACTTCTGTGCCTTTCAGGGCAAGTGTATGTGCTTCATCCGTTTTTTTGAAAAGCGAATGCAATGCTTCCAACTTTTGCATAAATGCATTTTCTGCTGGAATGTTTCGGTGAATGACAATAAGTTTGTTATTAAATGGATACAGGATTTTTTCTTTATCACCTTCCTGAACGACATAATCTTTGTAGGAAAAAATAGCATGTATTAATAAATAATCCCCTCGTTCACGCAATTCAAGGCTGATACCGGGAATCATTTCTTTCCAGACTTCATTGTCGATATGGTATAATTCAATATCATATTTTTTGGAAAGTGGGAGCACATTGTTTTTCAACCGCTCTTCCCAGGCTGATTCTTCGACAATCATTTTACCGGAGGGGAAAAATTTTTCTGCCTGTATAATATCATCTGCCTGCTTCCACAGATACAGGCAATCGTGAAACTTAACCAGGGCGGGCGTTTCCAGCTCGTTTTCCGAAATATTATAAACGCCTTCTTCCAATTTTAAATCACAATAAATTTCGTAAAACGCTTCCTTTTTTTTAATGGAAATAACGGGTTGTATAAATTTCTCAGAAATTTTTAATGGAATGAAATGCTCTGTTGAAAATGATTTGCCTTTTTCCAAATAAAACACCGGCGTGTCTTCAGATAATTCATGAAATAATTTTACATATTTTGGCTGCAGGTATTCCAGTATCAATTGCCGTGTCTCCGGTGCCAATGATTCATCATGCTGCTGTATAATATTTTCCCAGTTACCACTAAAAGGAGAATTTCTTGTCAGGTAACGATCCACTTCCATCGGAAGGCATTTGCGTAAAAAAGATAATGCTTTTTTCTCTTCATCAGAAAAATGTTCAGTCTGAATGAATTTTGAAAGGTCTAAATGTTCCGGTTTATTGATAAAAGTATTGTCATCGTTCATTTCTCCGCGCACTGCGTTTAACTGGAGAAAGGGATATTGAGTGGAGTCATATCGAATCACGATAGCTAATTTATTTACCGTGTTTTGTTCGGTTAAGACATCTGTTTCGACTTCAGCTATTTGGGGCACTTCCGCTAAAGCGGAAACTGCAGCTACTCGTTTTATTGAAGTATCCAAAATGCGCAAAAAGGGTTTTCCACCTACATAAGAAAATTCAAATTTCCCTTTAAGGTCATCTTCCATTGAATAACCATATAAAGAAAGCAATTTATTTTTTTCATTATCCAGGTTACGGATAGTGTCAAAATAATCTGCCCCAAATTCTCTCGATAATTGCAGGAATAAAATGGTTTTGTGCAGGCAAAGCGGGTGGCTTGTAGAAGTCTGGCAGGTACAACTTGTATCGAAATTGCGCTCTTCATTTTTTTGAATACGTAACTTATAAAGCGTGTCTTCCAATTTTAATTCAGCAATCACTTTTTCATTTTTTGCCTCAATTATTTTTGCCTGTTGATTTTCAAGATAGTGATCTGCCATGTCTACATCTTGTGATGATGCGAGCATTTTAATAGTGCGCACATCCAATTTTTTCATTTTCACAACTGTATGGCGCTGATCATAGCTCAGTTCTTTTTCACCCAATAAATTTTTATCAATTAATTCCTGCAAACGAAAAAGCGCAGCTCCTTTATGCCGGCATAATTCTCCAATGTTATAGGGGCAACTACATCGAAGAGAAATATTTTTTTCCTGGTTAAAATGGCTGATATGCACTTTATTAAAAGTTGCATAAGAATCGTCTTTCACGCGGAAGGCCACATCATTCAATAAGGCATCGTATTCAACAAGTTCGACATTGCCCAGGTTGTGGATTTTTTTTCCCCGCCTGATGGATTCGTCGGTGCCATTATTATAAATGTATTTGATTAAAAGGGGTAATGCCATTAAATGAAAAAAGTTCAAAAGGTAATGCCGCTCCGTTTTGGTTTGGCCAATTTTGCAAAAGTAAAACAATTCAACGGGACATCGAAAGTGAAAGTAAAAAAATGCAATGAAACTTTAATAGTTTAACCTTTTTGAATAACACCATTTGTATAAAGTGGAAGTACATTGGCTACATCTTCCGAAATACACCATTGCATATCTTCCTGTAGATTATATGCTGAAAGCCTTTTCCAGTGGGCAGTTTGGCGTATAAATGACGAGAGGTCTTTTTGATGAAGTGCATACATTTCGGCGGCCATCAGGCTGCTATCACATTGCATGGAAAAATTTTCGCGAATGCGGTTTATAACAGCTCCGGCAAATAAAGTGTCTTCCAGGTTAAAACGGTCTTTCCATGCGGAACAACAAAGTACTACGTTTTTATTTTCTTTAATTAAATAATCGCATACTGCTGAAATATTTGGAAATGAGCCGGTAATGATTCCTGTCGCTTTTTGTGCAGTGGCAAGATGTATAAGCCTCGTGCCATTTGTTGTGGTGATGACAAGCGTTTTACCTTCAATAAAAGATCGCGGATACTCTGATGGAGAATTTCCGTGTTGCAGGCCTTCTATAATTTTACCATCTCTTTCGCCGGCAGTTATGGCATTTAATTTTATGCCCATCGCCATACAATCTTCCACACTCGAAACCGGCACTACTTTTTCAGCGCCATTAAATAATGCAGTCGCAATGGTAGACGTAGCACGAAATACATCAATGATTACAACAATGCTGTTGGTGATATCATATAAATGTAAAAGTCCTGGTGATAAAATGGTATGTAATGAAGGTTTTGTTTCCATAGCTGCGCAAATATAAAGGGGAACTGATATTTAAAAGAATTGAAATATAAGAATGTATTCTTCTTTTTAATTTTTAAGAACTGCTTTACTGGCATGTCTTTTGTTTTTTATGCAGCTATTCAATCATTTAAACCCTACTTATATGAACATTAAAAAGATATTCATTCCATTTATTGCATTGATTGTGCTACAAACCGGTTGTAAAAGCGGGCTTGTTACTACATCTAATTCTTGTTACAATCTCCTTACGCAGGCAGATGCATCTCAACGTTCCAAAAATTATACACAGGCACTTGCTCAATATACACAGGTTTTGGAAAATTGTAAAGCCTTTGATGCGAAACAAAGAGGATATGCAGGTAAAGCTGCTGCACAAAACGGGTTGAAACAATATGCAGATGCTTATAATACTGCAATGGATGGCCTTTCAGTGAATAAAAATAGCGTTGATATTATTTTTCAAAAAGCAAATGCAGAGCTTGGTTTGAATCGGACAACAGATGCACAGACCGATTTTCAAACAGTTATTTCATTAACAGCAAATAACAGGAATGTAAAAGAACGAGCAACAATTTATGCAAAAATGGCGGAAATAAATTTAGGACAAAACAGGTATGATGATGCAATGAACAATGTGGCACAAGCCATTGCGCTCGATGCAGGCAATCCTGATTTCTATATGTTACAGGGTGATATACAGGCACAACAAAGTAAATACGCAGAAGCAAATACGTATTACGATATGGCTATTTCTCATGGGAAAGATGATGCGATTGTGTGGAAAGCAAAAACAATCAATAGTATTCAATCTTATGAAAAAAAATACAATACAACAGACGTACAAACACTCGCTGCTAAAATGGATGCAGGTGAAAAAGCAAATTTGTGCAAGCTCATAAAAGATGCTTCCGATAAAGGTGTTCAGGAAGTGAGTATTGATCTTTTGAAATTATCCATTTGTAAATAAATAATAAATAAACAATAGAAAATGAAAAGTATGAAAAAATTGATCTTTATCCCTGCGCTTTTATTAATGATTTTACAGAGTTGTAAAAGTTTGAACAATACTCAGAAAGCAACCGGTATTGGCGCGGCAACAGGCGCTGCAGCTGGTGGAATAATCGCCGGAAAAAATAATACCGCATTGGGCGCTATTTTAGGTGCTGTAATTGGTGGTGGCGCGGGTTACATCATTGGAAGTGACATGGATAAACAAGCTACAGAAATTAAGGGTGCAGTTCCGGGCGCTGAAGTAAATCGTGTGGGAGAAGGCATTGAACTGACTTTTAACTCCGCACTTTTATTTCAAATTAATTCAAGCGAACTCAGTGATTCTGCAAAAGCAAGCCTGGATAAACTGGCAGGTATTTTTACAAAATATCCTGAAACAAATATTTTGGTAGAAGGCCATACGGATGACACCGGCACTGATGAATTTAATATGCAGCTTTCAGAAAAAAGGGCGTACGCTGTAAGTAATTATCTTGAAGCAGAAGGAGTGCCGCAGGATCGCTTTACTATAAAGTGGTATGGGGAAAATCAGCCAAAATATCCCAATGATAGTGAAGAAAACAGGGTTAAAAATCGCCGGGTTGAATTGGCAATTGTGGCCAATAAAGAAATGAAAAAGAAGGCAAAGAAAAATAAATTGCAGCAGTAATATTTATTTAAATACCCAATAAATGGTATAGGATAGGGGCATATATGCCCCTATCTTGCGTTTAAAATTAACAATTATGAAAAAGAATATTTTTCTTTTTGCCTTTCTCTTAATTACAACAGCAGTTTTAGCCCAACCTGCGAAAGAAAGCTTTGACAATGGGATCTCTTTAAAAAATAGCGAGAAATATGACGAGGCGCTCGCCGCATTTAAAAAAACAATCAGCCTGGATGCAAATTATACGGAGGCTTATTACCAGGCAGCCTGGTGCAGTAATGAACTGGAACAATACCAGGACGCATTGGGATATTTAGATAAATATAGCCCGGCAGCGGATGACGATATTGCTTACAAATACGTAGAGATTGGTTATGCGAATTATAAATTAAAAAATGAAGACAATGCAATAGATGCGTATAATAAAGCATTGCTGCATCGGCCTAACTATGGAGTTGCATATCGTGGGCTGGGGAATATATATTATGATAATGATGAATACGAAGATGCCCTGGATAATTTTGAACTCGCTATGCAATATGACGAAGAAAATTCAAAAGCATATTATTATACGTTAGGCTGGTTGTATAATGATAATGAACAGTATGATGAAGCTGAAGAAATATTAAAAAAAGCAGTGGCATATGATCCAGAAGTTGCAAAAACATTTGAAGAACTGGCATACACCTATTTAAAACTGACAAAGTATAATGATGGAGTTTTACAGGCAAATAAGGCAATACAATTAAACCCAAAATCAAGTTTAGGGTATCATTACCTGGCTAATTGTTATATTGGATTAGGTCAAAGAGATAAAGCTATGAATGCATATAATCAATTAAAAACTTTTGATGAAGAGGAAGCAGCAGCACTTTTAAAAGAAATGGGTGATACGAATTAGAATTTAATTTCTGAAAAAATGCGCTTTGTTTACAAGGCGCATTTTTTTTAAATACCCATTACATGGTACAATATAGAAGTAGATATGCTTCTATATTGCGGTTAAATAATTGATTATGAATAGAATATTTTTCTTTTTGCGCAATGCTATATAGGGCTGAGTGAGAAAGATAAAGTCATAGAGGCATATACCAAATTGAAATCTTTTGACGAAGCTGAGGCAGCAAAACTTTTACAGGTAATAGGAAATTAAAAAAAATTGCTTATGAGTAAAATGCACTTATTTATGGGTGCATTTTTTTTACCATGTTCAATTATTCAGCATCCCTTTTTGTAATAAATATTCAGCTATTTGTATCGCATTTGTAGCCGCACCTTTGCGGAGATTATCACTTACGATCCACATGTTAATAGTGTTTGGCTGAGAATCATCTTTTCGTATCCGGCCTACAAATACTTCATCCTTATTATGTGCAGTTAAAGGCATCGGATATTTTAAATGAGCCGGATCATCCAGTACAATGATGCCGGGTGAAGCAGATAAAATTGCTTTTATTTCACTCACCGTGCACTCATTTTCAAATTCTACATTCACACTTTCACTATGGCCGCCCATCACTGGGATACGTACTGTTGTCGCAGTTATCATGATTGAATCATCGCCTATAATTTTCCGGGTTTCATAGATCATTTTCATTTCTTCTTTCGTATAATCATTTTCCAAAAACACATCAATTTGAGGAATCACATTCATGTCAATCGGGTACGCATAAGCCATCTCTCCATCTATGCCCTTGCGTTCATTCATCATTTGATCTACAGCTTTTTTCCCTGTGCCGGTTACACTTTGATAAGTGCTTACTACGATACGTCGAATCCTATTTTTTTTATATAAAGGATACAAAGCAACCACCATCTGAATAGTAGAACAATTTGGATTTGCAATGATCTTATCTGCAGCAGTTAAAAGTGTTGCATTTATTTCTGGTACTACTAATTTAATTTCCGGATCCATTCTCCAGGCACTGGAATTATCGATCACTGTGATTCCTGCTTTTGCAAACCTTGGTGCCCAAATTTTTGAAGTTTCTCCACCGGCGGAAAATA
>JBDTAN010000354.1:0-4376 GCA_039924585.1 Chitinophagaceae bacterium
ACGAATTTGCCGACCGTTTCCAGAGTTTGATTCGGTTCTTGACCAAGCAAATGGTTTTATAAGAATGCCTTGAATTTTTTAATTATCAACTAACTCCAAATATATAACCCGCCAATGCAGATAAGCCCATTGCAATCGTTCCCCAAATTGTAATTCGTAAAATGGCTTTCGGAATACTTGAACCGCCTGTTTTTGCTGCAATAGCTCCTAAGATAATTAGAAAAATAATTGTTGCGCCATACAACCAATATTCCATCACTTTTACAGGCGCAAAAAGTATTACCAACAGTGGCATAAAACCACCCACAGTAAATGAAGCGCCTGAAGCTAATGCAGCTTGAAATGGATTTGCCTGGTTGATTTCATTAATACCTAATTCATCTCTCATGTGCGTTCCCAATGCATCTTTTGCAGTCATTTCAATAGCAGCCTGCATGGCTGTTTCTTTTTTCAACCCTCGGCGCTCATATATTTGCGCCAAAATTTTCAACTCTTCTTCCGGCATTTCTTTAAGTTCCTGGGCTTCTCTTTCTATGTCTGCTTTTTCTATGTCTGTTTGAGAACTTACAGAAACATATTCACCCGCAGCCATAGATAAAGCACCGGCCACTAATCCTGCGACTGTTGCTAAGATGATGGGTTGCGTTGTAGTGCTTGCAGCAGCAACACCTATGGCCAAACTTGAAATAGAAATGATTCCGTCATTTGCGCCTAAGACAGCGGCTCTTAACCAATTACTTCTGTGTATGTAATGGTTGTCTAAATAGTTGTCAATGGTGAGCATTTTTTATATGTATTAATTTTTAAAAATTATTCTAAATGATATTCCTTTTCGATAATAGCTATTGTACTTGTTATAGATCTTAGTATGGAAATGTCCTGGCCTTTTATGGCTGTCTGCACATAATTCGCATATTTGCGTAGCTTTTCTATATATGCCTGAATACCTGCTTTGTTCGCTGTGTTTATAATACTTCCTTTCGGTATATCAGATAAAAGAAGCACTGCAGAATAATCCAGGTAATATTTTTTAAAAGCAATCTGCCCGATAGTATCCGTTACATTTCTGTTTGCAAATACATAGTTGGAAGCGTCAAGATCATTTTGCATGTCGTATAAAAATGGAGCCGCAGAAGTATTGAGTTTAGATTGTGCTTCCATAAGGCTTATGGCCGTGACCACATTTTGATTCCTGATTACATGAAAACCTTCAGTGTGAAGTTGAGAAAGTGTGCGCTCATTTGGATGATAATTATACGTCCATGAAGTTGCCAGGAAAAATGCCTGGTAAACATCCCTGTCTTTTCCATTTAGAGATGAGGATTCCAATAAATGAATGGTTGAATCCATCCATTTAATATGGTATGGTATTCTTTGATTTATACTGACAGCTAAAAAAGCAGAATCACTTTTCAGATCTTCCACGAGGGATTTTATATACTCCGTTTCCCTGGTTCGGTCAACTAAATGTTCCCGATAACTTTCTGCAAAAAAGCCCAATGTAACAGCAAGAAATATCATTAAAAATTCCAGGAAATATTCTTTCCATTTTTTGGGTGTATGATGAAGATCTGGATGATGATGTACTTCCATATTTTCTGTTTCCTGGTTTGGGTTGTTTGTCTCTGTTTTTTCCTGCGCAATATTATTGACTGTAATATTTTCCGGTTCTGGCGGCTTATCTAAAGATTCGTCATTTATACGTTCTTCCATTCTATTTTTCTTGTATTTATTAGCCGCTTATAAAACGGAGAACTTTCAGATTTTTATTTGTCCAATAGATTTTTAAAAAATGAAATTATAAACAAAAACCTGAAGAAAGAAATTTGAACCTGAAGTTCGCAAGTTTAGCATTAAATCAGTTTTGTAGAAAAGCTTAATTATTCTTCTCTTATTAAAACTCTTTTCCCAATTTTAAAAGTCGAGCCACTGATGAGCAACGTATCTCCTTTGAGGATAAATTGGTCCGTTTGGTAATTCCCGATATAATCTATAACTGAACCATAGTAAATATTTCAGCCTTGTCATCGCACTTGAATTTTCTTTGCACGTAAATATGCATTTTATTTGTAACAAAAGTAAAAACTATTAATCGGTTATCTGTGAGAAAGCTCATAGCTACTTCCAACTGAACTTTGGTTTAAAGTTGAAGTTAAAATAAAATGCGGAGATAGAATCGTACGTTCGCCCGAACTAAAAAAGTAGTTGAAAAATAATGTTCAAGTCTAATTAAAGGAAATGCAAAGTGGCCACTGGATTTTAATAAATTTTACTAGTCCTTTTTACCAATATCCCATAAAGCAAATGCAAATCCAATACCAAACAATAAACTTATTATTCCTGCGAAATAGGGTATAAAATCAATCATTTTTGTTTCTTTTTATGAGATGTAAATAAATTCCAAAACAGAGTATAGATGGCACCCAAAGTCCAATAAATATTGCTTGATTTTCGTGACCATTAAAAAATAAAATCTCAGAATAAACAAGAGAAAGTATTGCAGCTATTAATAGCAATTTATCAGTTAAGTTAAACTTTTTAAGCATTTTATTGATAATTTTAATCCTACTCTTATGGCTTTTCGGTCACGCCCCGTTTTTTAGCGTGGGATCTGGTCTCCACTTTTAATTTTACAATAATACAAAAGATTATCCAAGAACTAAATTATTTGTCCTTTGGATGATTCCTTGTCTTTCTTCAACATCGGTAAAAAGAATAATTAGCATTAATAATAAAACCATTGTATCCAGTTGGTTTTTTTAAAGTTACAGATAAATCATAAATATACGCGACTCAATTTCATGTTCCAAAAAAACTATTTATTTGTAGAGCGTGAATACTTTTTTTTAATTTTGCATTGCGATAAAACCAATTTTATACTTTAGGCTTTGAATTTTTTTAAATACTTTGTAAGTTACAATTAAAAGAAAAGCATTTGCCAAATGTTACCATTCAGCAATGCTTTCAACGATTAGGAATTTTGCTAATTATTTTTTAAACTTATCAGGAAAAGCCGCAATAATACCATTGCTGAGTGCATCCGCTAACATCATCATATGGTGTTCCGCTTCTCCATATGAATTAATGCCACTCGCAAAATCATCATGCTGAATAGCCGTTGCATAAACCAACGTTTGATCAATATGCGTCTTAAGCATGTCACGTACAAAATCCTTTGGCCAATATTTATTTGCATTGGCTAAAAAATCGCCTATTGTTTGCGCATTTTCATAGGATTTTTCTATTGCAATCTTGAGTTTATCCTGGTCTCCACGTTTCGCGGCGGTCATTATCTCTACTACAGAAAGAATGTGTGCTCTAAGTAATTTAGTTAAAGCATTTCCAGCTTCTTCACCGTAATAAGGTTTTATAGCATTGCCAATATCTTCCTGGTTTTGAAGAAGACGGGCGGCAGTGGCGTCATAATTTTTTGTTGTCGTGTAGAATGATGTTACTGCAGCATACGTCCATTCCATGTGCTGCGACCAAAGAAATCTCATATCAGTCCTTAATTTTAAAGTGCTGGAATTGAAAGTATTTTCCGCCAAAATAACAGCCTTATCGCTTGAGCCGGATTGCATTTGAGAGAATGCCATTGTTGAAAAAAGGCTTATCGATGCAATGAGCATAAAAGCCTTTTTCGTGAATTTTTTAAACATGATTTTTTATTATTGGTTAATAACAGTTAGAGTAGTTAAGCAATAATAAGGTTACATCTTTTTATATAATGTAAAAAATGATCATGACGCTGCAAACTGCGAACGTGTTTAAATTCAGGAAATTATTGACAGGCTTTTCTTATTGAAATTGATTCAATGATTTTGTGATCTTGCAGAATTTTAAGATTTATAATAAGTTTAAAAATGTATTAATTTCTTCTTTTGTATTGAAAAAATTTGGACTAACTCTTATATTCTCCCGCTGTAAAGTTAGCAGGACTTTCTTTTCTTCCAGTCTTTTGAAAAGTGTTTTAGTAGTTTCAATATTTCCTGTATTAAAATGAACAATTGCTGTTCGCTCTTCCCGCTTCCTTGTTGGAGTTATTATGTGAAAACCTTTTTCCCGTAATCCTTCGTTTATAAGATCTGTATTTTCCAAAGCTTTTTCATATATATTTTCCACACCAATATCAATAACTAATTGAAGCCCGGCAGTCCATGCACCAAAGAGTGCATAAGCGATAGTACCCGTTTCAAACTTTCTTGCATCATCATAATAGGAAAGCTTGTCATAAATTGACTCAGCTGCAAACATGCCAGGCAATACAGGATGAATCATTTTTACTACTCTTTTACTTACATATAAAAATCCTGTTCCATGCATTCCAAGCAGCCATTTAAAACCACAACCAGACATCACATCAATCTGATCTTTTT
>JBDTAN010000355.1:0-3290 GCA_039924585.1 Chitinophagaceae bacterium
AACCAATTTACAGGTACTGAAAAAATAAATTACTGGAATAATTCTCCCGATACGCTGACGCGCATTTTCTTTCACATGTACTGGAACGCATTTCAACCCAACAGTATGATGGATACACGCAGCCGGGAATTGGGAAAAACTATTTATGGAACCAATAAAAAAGGCGAGCCCATGCGCGATTGGGATGACCGGGTACGTGACCGTATTTCTAAATTAACGCCTGAAGAAATTGGCTATCAAAGAATTTCTTCCATGAAAGTAAATGGCCAATCTGTAAAACTCATCGAGCATGAAACCATATTGGAAGTGCAATTGAGTACGCCAATTTTACCGAATTCAAAATCAACAATTGATCTTTCTTTTGCCGCACAGGTGCCCCTACAAATCAGGCGCAGCGGACGCGACAATGAAGAAGGTATCCGTTACAGTATGAGTCAGTGGTATCCAAAAATGGTGGAATATGATTACCAGGGATGGAATGCTAATCCATATGTTGCGCGTGAATTTTATGGCGTTTGGGGAGATTATAATGTCAATATTAATATTGACAAAACCTATATGCTGGCAGCATCCGGTACTTTACAAAACCCGGAAGAAATTGGTTTTGGTTATCAAAAAAATGGCACCGCACCAATACCGGTGAATGGTACAAACCGCACCTGGAAATTCGTTGCGAAAAATGTACATGATTTTGTATGGGCTGCTGATCCCACTTATACAATGATCAAAAAACAAATTCCGGGCGGACCATTACTATATGTGGTTTATAAAAAAGTAGATTCCCTCGAACAAAAATGGCAGAACCTGGCAAACACTATGGTCAAAATATATCCTTATATGGAGAAAACATTTGGTGCATATCCGTATATAAATTATTCATTCATCCAAGGCGGTGATGGCGGTATGGAATATCCTATGGCCACATTAATTAAAAGTGCTAGCGTAGGTACGGCCACGCACGAATGGATGCATAGCTGGTACCAGGGCATGATGGGCACGAATGAAAGTCTGTATTCCTGGATGGATGAAGGTTTTACTTCCTATGCCGAATCACGCATCAGCGCATGGTTACACAATGATACCACTTTCCCATATCGCGGGGCTTACGCAGGTTATTTTGGTTTGGTTAAAAGTGGTTTTGAAGAACCCATGAGCACGCATGCTGATCATTACAATACCAACTATGCGTATTCCATTGATGCCTATTCTAAAGGAGAAATTTTCCTGGCACAATTAGGTTATATTGTAAGTGATTCTGTTTTGGATAAAATTTTACTGGAATATTATCGCGAATGGCGTTTTAAGCATCCCAATCCAAATGACTTTATCCGCGTTGCGGAAAAAGTGAGTGGCATTGAATTGCAATGGTATAAAGAGTATTGGATTTATACAACGAAAACAATTGATTATGGTATTGGTGATGTAAATGAAAAAGATGGTAAAGCAAATATCACTTTGAAAAGAATTGGGTATATGCCCATGCCTGTGGACCTCTTAGTGACTTATAAAGACGGCACCAAAGAAATGCATTATATCCCGATGAATTTAATGTATGGTGACAAACCTGCGGAAGGCAATTATCCAAGAATCGTAGAAAAAGAGTGGCAATGGGTAGCGCCGGAGTACCAGGTACAATTAAATCATTCGGTTGGAGATATTAAAGAAATTGAAATTGATCCAAGCCAGAGAATGGCAGATGTGAACAGGGTGAATAATAAGATCAGCGTGCCTCAATAAATTTTTTATATGTATTCATTGAAAATTCTTGAAATTGAAATTTCATGCAGGGATAAATGAAATGCAAAAAGAAAAAAAATAATTTTTATAAAAAGGAAATTCGATTACTGTCAAATGTATTGATCACAAAGTGTTCTTTCACTGCGCTTTTTACATTTTCCATTCATTCTTTTAAAATTATCTTTTTGCATTGACAAAAATTCTTTTAAATCAAAATGATGACTAAAAAAGCAGCCGGCATTATCGTAGCTATTTTAGCATCGTTTGTTGGACTTTATCCTTTTATTTATTTTTTTGTAAATAGAAAGTTTGGATTGTTACAATCAAAAAGTGATGCTGTATTGACCAATGTGTATTGGAATATAGGATTCTATATGCACATTACATTAGGGGGAATTGCCTTGCTAATCGGCTGGACCCAGTTTAGAGAAAAGAGGAGAACAAATAGATTAAAATTACACAGGCAGATTGGTAAAGTTTATGTAATTGCAGCTTTGATAAGTTCGCTAGCATCTATGTATATTGCATTATATGCCACAGGTGGAATAATTGCTTCTATGGGATTTATGTGCTTAGGCCTTACCTGGTTTTACACTACTTTGAGCGCCTACATTCATATAAGAAACGGGCGAATTGAGCATCATCGAAAGATGATGATCTATAGTTATGCTGTTTGTTTTTCTGCAGTAACGCTTAGAATTTATCTTCCAATTCTGACTATGCTATTTAATGATTTTATTAAAGCTTATTTATTAGTAGCGTGGCTTTGTTGGATACCGAATATAATCGTTGCATATTTTTTAGTCAAACAACTTCAAAGACAAAATGAAAAAACTTCCAACAATATACATATTCTGAAAGTTTGAGGAAAATTTGATGTTGATGTATTGTTCCAGGAAAGCTTTAAGTGTGAATGAATGAAATTGAAGAAGTGCAATATTTTTCATACATATTCAAACCCCGAATTTTTTATTGTAGCTTAAAGCGTTCCTACGAAACCCACGGTTATTAATAATATGACGTTTCTACCCACAAGATGTTCCCCTGGAATATAGTAAAATCAGCTACTAAGAAAGTGTGGTTATTTTATTCATAAAAACACGAAATTTTTGATCTATCCCAATGTTTATTTGGAACATTTATAAAAATATTTATAAGGTTTTCTATCGATGTGAATGTTCCAGAGGAACATTTCATGGGTAGTAATATATCTGTAAAACATTCTATCGTTCCGTAGGAACGTTTTGTGTATGAATGAATAAAATTGAAGATGGTAATTTCTTTTATGAATTTTGAAAACCTGATTTTTTAATATTGCGGCACAAAGCGTTCCTCCGGAATGCGCGTATATAAATAATATTCATTTTGTCTACCCACAAGATGTTCCTCCGAAACTTTTGCGCCAATAAAATTTTTCTATATTTTTATTAGCTCATCAACCGCTCCACGGTCCAATAACCTGCAATAATGGCAATGAGAATTGATAATGGATAAACAAATTTATTTTTGAATCCGGGCCTTTTTCCCAATGGAATGATGAACAATCCAAATAC
>JBDTAN010000356.1:0-2548 GCA_039924585.1 Chitinophagaceae bacterium
ATCAATCTTGCTACCCTTCCATTTTTCACAGAAGAAGTAATGACAGGTAAATTATTCTTTGTAAACATTTCTGCAATGCGGTCCGTTGCCGTGCGTATATTTTTTTTTGGATTATTCTTATCGACAAATAAGCCTAATAATAAAATTGATTTGTTGGATTTTTTTTTCAAACAACAATTTTATACATGTCCACTGAAGTATCTGTTTCTTTTTCCTTTTGCCAGCCGGTTTTTTGATACGCTGCAATGGCACGGGCATTTGTCGGTTTTACACTCAATGCCATTTTTGTAATTTTCCTGCTTTTGCTTTCATCTTCAAATGCATGCATCAACATGTCAAAAACACCTTTACCACGAAATTGCGGGTCAACACCAATAACCACAAGGCCTGCTTTTTTTTCTTCATCATTATATTTTTTTACCGCACTGACGATTTTTTTTTCAGGATTTATTTTCCGATACATATTTTTAAAAATCAACGGATACATCTGCCGGATCTGTTTATTAAACACCATCCAGGGTTTTAAAGCTACACCTGTGACTGCCGCCCCCATTGCATAACGCAGCATGCCACTTGTAGAACCATCGCCGGGATATTGGGAAATAAAGCCGCCGACATAGCCTACAATCTTTCCATCATTTTTTACATGCAACAGAAAACGATTGGCATCCGACAAAAACCATTGCAAGGTTTTACGTGCATATTTTTTTCCGAGTTGCCTGCTTAATGAATCCGGAAAACAAGCCTGGTGCAACACGGCGAGTTCGTTAAGATTGGAGGGTTGGCTTTTTTGAAAAACTAACATGTATATTTTTAGAAGCGCGAATTGTTGGCGTTGCCACAGCCAGCAAAATCAATAAGGGTTGTAAAGAAATTTTTAAACCATTATGCACAACAACCAGGCAGAAAAAAACCAGGAAGTAAAATGCATACTCTCTTTGGATAGGATTTCTTTTCATGATATCAATGAATAAAAAAATAAAGAATCCCCAATACGTGATGATGCCTAAAATGCCATCTTCTGCGGCTGCCCTTGCAAATTCATTATGTGCACCTGAGGCCTGGTCATATAGCCGGTCTTTTGTGATTTCTGTATTAAAATTCCCTGGCCCTACTCCTGCCAGCGGATGGCTTAAAAATATGCTCCACGCAGCTTCCACTAGAAAATTTCTGCCAGAACTTCCTTCTTCATTATACCGCTCTTCAATCAGGCCATTTGTTTTTGCCGTCACAAAATTGTACACAAATAAACCCACCGGAATTAATAAAATCAGGAACAAATATTTATGTAATTGTTTCCTGTTGAAAAAAGAATACAAAATAATCATGATACCAAAAAAATAAATGCCGCCTCTTGAAAAAGATAGCAACATAATAATCGTAGCCATACAAATACAAACAAGATTTACCAACAAATTTTTCTTTTCAAAGCCATTCATGATGGTAAAGAAAAAAACAGTTACAATAAAACCCATATAACCACTCAGTTGTACCGGTGCTAAACCATTGATACCTTCCGATTGGGAGTGCGATGAAAAATACACTTCGCCCTTGAAATACCGCACTACCACCATTCCGCAGAGATAAACGCCAGCCAGTTTAATAGTATTAAATATCCTGTTGGCCATCACCGGTGTAATAACTGCTGAAGCGCCCCATAATGCCACAACAGCTACTGCTGTTGAATTTATGAGTAAACCCCTGGCATATTCAGCGTCATTTGAACGGAAACCATTAATGTATTCAATGAATACAAAGAATAAAATAAAGACCACATAACGGCTATGCAATTTTAATTTAACACCATTATTTAAGATCATCACACCAAATATAGCGATGTACATATAGGGCATGAAAAGATATGGCACGAAAGGGACATAAGCACGCATAAACATTTCTGAATAAATGAGAAAAGGCAGAATCTTGAAAATCCGGATGACATCATTTTGCGTGGCCAGGTAAATGCATGCAAGTCCCAGCGCGACATACATAATTCCAAATAGCTCGGGTAAAGATCTAAATCCGACGATCATTCCAATAATAAACGCCAGGCCATACCAGTAAATAGAATTAACTTGATTGGTCAGTTTAGTTTTCATAATATTTCTCTACAATTTCCAGCATTTCCGAAGACCATTTCTCTAAAGTAAGTACTTTACAATAATTGCGGCCGGCAATTATTTTTTCAGCAAGCAATTTATGCTCTTGAATTTTTTCCAATAAAAATTCAGCAAATTTTATTGGATCTTTTGCTTCAAATTCATAACCACATTTTCCATCACCCAATATTTCTTTTGCCATGGGCGTGCTATTTAAAAAAGGCACAACTCCGTGGAAATAGCCTTCCACAGGCACTTTGCCATAACCTTCCAACAGCGATGCTTGTATTAAAAAATCAGATTGCCTATATAAATTTCTTAATTCAGTTGTTTTCAATTTTCCTGTCAAATGAATTTTATTGGTCAACGCATGCTCTTTAATGAACATTTCATATTGCTTTTTAAAAGGCCCGTCTCCCACTAAATAAAATATAAAATCAATATTTCTT
>JBDTAN010000357.1:0-7725 GCA_039924585.1 Chitinophagaceae bacterium
CACTGCAGCGTTCATTTTCCGTAGATGATTTGGGATGCCAGGCTACAAGATATTTCCCTTTATGATATTGTTTATACTTCACCAAACCGCTGATAGGATTTCGGTTCACATGCACATTCGCCGGGCTCATAAATATACTCACCTGGATTCTTTTATCCTTAAAATATTCTTGTTCAAACACTTCCTCAATCACTACTACTTTCCCGTCTGCCGGGCAAATGATTTCATTATCTGAAATGGTCAGTGCTCGTATGGGAATTCTAAAAAAAGAAATTATAAATAATAAAAAAACGAGTGAAACTATCAATAACAAAATAGTTAGAAAAGGGATAAGCGGGCTAAGAAAAAAATAGGATAATATATTTAATAATCCCAGGCAACAGGCAATGAAAACAATAGTTCTATATCCTTCCTTATGAATGTACATATAAACAAATTGAGCTCCAAAGGTACAACACATATACGGGTGATTAATGCCAGTTTCCCAATTAAAATAAAAATCAATATGACCGTTCAATAAGCGATTCTACCCGATACATAAACTATTTGATTCAGGTTTTTCTTGCATGTTATATTTAAAAGTTACTTAAGTTTAAAAAAAATATATAAATTGGTAAAATAACCGCCAGCATAAAAACAGTAGCATTTTTTTTTAATCAATACTTAAACCCATATTTAAAGTTTGCACAAACCTCTTTTTATATTGCGTTCCCTATACCTGGCAGTTGTTATTTGTATCATCTCCATGCCGGCAATTGCCCAAATTTTGACAACATACCAGTCTAAAATATTTGGCGTGCAGGATGGTATTCCATCATCTGATTTTTATACAGTAACCCAGGATCATTTAGATAATATTTGGATGGGCCAGAGCATGGGATGCACAAGATTTAATGGGAGCAGTTTGGAAAATTATATCTATGCAGGAAACAGGCCTGTCGGTAAAGTTTATTGTTTTAAAGAAGATGACCAAAAGCGGCTCTGGGTTGGTTCTGAAAACGGTTTGTTTTTTTTTGATGCAGACACGCTTGTCTTTGTTGACTTTAAAAAATTCCAAGTACCGGTATATGATATATCCTGGGACAGCTCCCAAAATTTATGGCTGGGAACGGGTATTGGGCCTGTAAAAATTCCTTCGCAGAAAATGCCGGGTATCATAAAAAGTAAATCCATTGATATTTCCCCATATCAATTTGAAAGCTGGAAAAAAATATTTCCTGATAAGCATAAAGCTACAAAAGTTTTACAAGGTAATAATGGTACAGTTTATTTTTCCAGTGATGATGAAGTGGTGTCATTAACAAATAATATTTTTTCTATTATTTGGGTCACACATAATAATGTGGATTATTGCAACTCACTTTTATTTATAGATAACAAGTTATTTATGAGTTGCAGTATTTCCGGGCTATTGGTATTTGATGGAAAAAATTTATCGCAACTGAATATTTTATTGTCCTATGGATATTGCCTGGTGCAAAGTGGTACTGATATATTGTATGTCTCAGATAAATTTATTTATACAATAAATCCTAAAACCCTTGCTATTAAAGCCACAGCGGAGATCGAAGAAAAGTATATTCGTTGGGTAAAACAAATGTGGAAAGATCATGAAGGTAATTTCTGGATTGCTACAAATGAAGGCTTGATTTATATGAAACCTGTCTTGTTTAAAAATTTTAATAGAAAAGAAAATACACAGGAAAATGAATTATACAGCATTTATCAAATGCATTCAGGAGTGATTCTTGCGGGGAGTAACCATGGCATTTTATACCAATTTAAAAATAATAATATATTACCATATGAAAAATTAAAGAAGGTATTTTCCCGCGCTGAAATTTTTTCCATACAGGAAGACAAAGCGGGCACATTATGGTTTAATTCGGGGTACGAAGGTGTTGGCAGGTTCAAAAATAATCATATAGATTTTTATACAACAAATGAAGGATTACGTGATAATACAAACACATTTTTCCTATATACAAAAGACGGCCGTTTATTCACGGGCGGGGATAAAGGAATAACGCAGATCATTACAGATTCTGCAACAGGTAAAGTTCATTTTAAAAATTTTATTTACACAAGCAATGCTGCTACTTACAGTCACTTCAATGCAGCGGCCGAAGATAAGAAAGGAAATTTATGGGTAGGCACTGAGTTTGGCCTATTCAGGCTATACAATGATTCATTATATAAAACACCCATCTTAAATTCAAGTATTCCGGATCTTGATATTGCAGATTTGAAAATAGATGCAAATGGTGATTTGTGGATTGCTACACTGGGAAGTGGGGTTATTTTTTGTCATATCAATAATGAAAATCAGCCAACGCTTGCACATCATTTTTTTACTTCAGGAAAATATAAAAGCAATGGTTTCTTAGACCTGCTGATCGACAGAGATAATATTATTTGGATAGCAAGTTACAATGGAATTTTCCGGATGGAACCCGTTACTTTCATGTTCAAATATTATGATTCCGGTTCCGGTTTTTTGAATTCCACTTATAAATATATTGAGTTGATGCAATCTTCAAATGGTACTATTTGGGCTGCATCCTCTTTCGGTACCATATCATTTGATCCTAAAGACTTTAATGGAAAAGAAAATTTACCGCCTATTCATATTACAAAAGTTACGCAAAATGATTCTGTTTTATTTTTCTCACCGGCGCCTGGAAAAAAAGAGTACGCTATACCTTATAGCAAATACTCAATTTCTATTTATTTTGAAGAAGTATCTTTTTCAAATCCCACTGCCATCAATTATCAGTACCGGCTCTTAAATGTTGATACAACCTGGATCAATAATGCTACGGCTGCTGAAATAACGTTGCGGGAACTCTCGCCGGGCCATTACACTTTTGAAGTGCGTGCGTCGGCAGGCGGAAATCAATGGACTGCTCCCGCAAGTTTTATTTTTGAAATCACACCACCATTCTGGCTTAATCCCTGGCTCATTTCAATAGTTGTATTCGGTCTTTTTGCCTTTCTATTTTATTTATTGAAGAAAAGGGTTTCCAATATAAAAAAAGAAGAAGCCCGCAAAACGGAATTGCAAACCATTAAAGCAAAATCCTACCAACACCAGTTAGAAATAGAAAAAGTAACCAACTATTTTGCAAGTTCTATTTCTGATAAAAATTCAGTGGATGAAATTTTATGGGATGTAGCCAAAAATTGTATTGCAAAACTTGGCTTTGAAGATTGTGTTATTTATTTGGTCAGTAAAGAAAAAAAAGTTTTACAACAAAAAGCAGCCTGGGGTCCCAAAACCACTGAAGAAAATAAGATCATCAATCCTATTGAAATACCTTTTAACAAAGGCATCGTCGGGTCTGTTTCAATGTCTGGTAAAGGAGAAATAATTTATGACACCAGCCGCGACTCGCGCTATATTGTTGATGATGCTCTGCGCTATTCAGAAATTTGTGTGCCTATTCTGGACCAGGGACAGGTTATAGGAGTGATAGATAGTGAACATGCAGAAAAAGGATTTTATACAAGTATGCATTTACAAATTCTCACAACGATTGCAACACTTTGCGCAGATAAAATAAAAAAAGTAGTTGCGGAGAATATGGCACGTGACAAAGAAATAGAATTAATCAAACTGCACCGGGACCTGGCTGCATCACAACTAACAGCATTGCGTTCCCAAATGAATCCGCATTTTATTTTTAATGCATTGAACAGTATCCAGCAATTTATACTCACAGGAAATATAGATGACACCAACAAATATTTATCAAAATTTTCCCGGCTGCAACGGGAAATTTTAAATCAAAGTGATAAACATTTTATTTCCCTTGAAAAAGAAATTGAAATGCTCACATTGTACCTGCAACTGGAGCAATTGAGATTTGATAAAGGTTTTGAATATAAAATTGTAGTTGATAGGGATATAGATATTTCTGAAATTAAGATACCTCCTATGATCATGCAACCCTTCGTGGAAAATTCTATCTGGCATGGCCTGATGTCGCAAAAGGTTGATAAAAAAATCCTGGTTGAATTCGTTTTGCAATCTGAAAATATTCTGCTAGCAAAAATAAAAGACACGGGCATTGGAAGAGATGCATCCGCCCAATTAAAGGAAAAGAATACTGCAAAAAATCAATACACTTCCCGTGGACTTTCTTTGATCACAGAGCGTTTACGCATTTTACAACAACAATACAATAAACCTTTTGGGGCATCTATTTCCGATATAACGGACGGTGACGGCAATGTCCTCGGCACAGAAGTAATCCTGAGTATTTATATTTTGTAGCCAGAAATTCCTATCTTAGTATGCATGATCAAGGCCTTGATGGTGGATGACGAACCCGCCGCATTGAAGACATTGAAATTAATGATTGAAAGGTATACACCTGAAATAACGGAATTAAAATCCGCTAATAGTGTGCGTACAGCCCTGCCATTAATTGCATCATATAAACCGGAACTTGTTTTCCTGGATATTCATATGCCGAATGAAACAGGATTTGATCTTTTGAACAGTTTTAATAATATACCTTTTGATATTATTTTCACAACGGCGCATGACGTGTATGCCATACAAGCGATACGTTTCAGCGCATTGGATTATTTATTAAAACCTATAGATGCGGATGATTTACGCAATGCGATAAAAAGATTTGTACATAAAACCATTCAAAAAGATACCCAGCATGCTTTGTATAAAAATTTAATGCATAATCTGCAATCCGAAAAAAAAGATTTCAGGCTGGCGATCAGTACCAGTGAAGGCGTACATTTTTTTAATCCCGATGAAATTATCCGGCTTGAAGGTGTGAGCAATTATACCCGTTTTTATTTTACTAACCGCAAGCCGCTTCTGTCTTCCAAAACTTTAAAAGAATATGAAGATATTTTGCAAAATTGCTTTTTTTTAAGAACACATAAATCACATTTAGTGAATACGAGTTATGTGAAATTCTATCATATGGATAACGGTTTACAAATGTCTGATGATTCTATTGTAGAAATTTCACGCAGGCGGAAAGAAGAAGTGATGCAACAACTCAAGCATAAATAATCTGCCTGTAAATTTATTTTACAAAACTTGCATCAATAACCAAATTGCAGGAGCAGCAAATAATAAAGAATCAAAACGATCCAGGAAACCACCATGGCCGGGCATAAAATTGCCGCTGTCTTTTACGTGTGCCAGTCGTTTAATTTTACTTTCAAACAAATCTCCGAAATTCGCGAAAATCACCGTAACGAAAGTAAAAATAAACATACTGAAAATATCAGCTTTGAATAAAAAATAACCTGCTATGCTTACAATAGCAATTGCCAGTAAAGCACCGCCAATCGTGCCTTCCCAGGTTTTTTTTGGAGAAATTTTTGTCAGTGGTGTTTTGCCAATCAGGGATCCAACAATATAGGCCATTGTATCATTTATCCAAATAGTTGCAATCAATAAAACGGGTACAAATAAACCCATATCAAAATTAAAATCTGTACCGACGAAATAATTTCCTGAAAACCTGAATGAAATCATACATACAATTGGAATAGATATATATATGAAACCGGCTATTGAGGTTGCAATAATTTTTGCACCTGATTTTTTGTAAAATATTATTTCACTAACGATCATTAATAAAATTATCAATCCAAAAAATTTATAGCTAGCCTGTAAATAGGATAAACCATTTAATAACCCTGCAACCCACAACATTAATAAAAATCCGCAGAGCGGGTAAATGATCTTTTGTACGAATGAAGTTTTTTTATATGCAGGAAAAATTAATGCAACCATTTTTTGATATTCATACCAGCAACCGAAATGTATCAGCGTGAAAAGTAGAAAATAGCTCCAGGTATTTATGAACAAACCACAAAGCATCACTGCCGCAAAAATGATTGCAGTGAGTGCCCTTGTTTTGAAAACCTGGAAATTAAATGCCATAAAAATATTTTAATAAAAATGCAGCAATATTGATCAGTTTAATAAGCCTTTCTCCATCAGGTTCATCGCGAGCTCTTTCAAATGCGCCGGTACATATAATTCAATGTCACCAAAATTTACATAACTACTATCCTGCTTATTTAAAATAATTGTTTTGATATTATTTTCTTCCAGCATGCCTTTAATAATATTCGCTGTGGGATAACTCCGGGTCGCATATATTTTTATCCATCCTTTCATTATTTCAAATATTTATTAGTAAAAATATTATGCCGCGCAATCACGAGTTCACTTTCTTTTTTAAAATTAAAAAATAACATCGCCAGTGTCACCGCACCAATCAAGCCATAATACAAAGGTATATGTTCATTCATTGTATCATTATTGAGCATGCCTGCTTTACTAAGTGCATACATTTGCGCAACTGCAACTGCATTATTAAGAAAATGGATACTTATATTTAACCATAAATTTTTGCTGAGATAATAAACGAAACCTAATAATAGTCCTAAGAATAAACGCGTTAAAAAACCATAAAATGAAAAATGAATGGCGCTGAATAATATGCTTGTAACCAGGATTCCTATGAAAGCGTTTCTCGACATTGAAATAAAAACCGGTTGCAGGCTGCCGCGAAAAAGCATTTCTTCCATAATGGCCGGAGCTAATGCAAGCACCAATAATGATATAATAAGATCTGAAATCGTTTTCATATTGGCCAGTGCAAATACCTGTTCATTATATTGGTCTTCCAGCTGCTGAAAAAAATGTTCTGCAGTTTTAGAAATGGGGATCATGCTATTCAATTCAGCTAATGCGGCACCAATAAACAAACCCGAAATGGCCATGAGTACAATTATAAAAAATTGCTTTCCACTAATGGCCCTGTTGAATCCCAGTTCGCCCAGTGCATCCTTTTTATTCATGATCCACCCAAATACAAATGCAGGTAATGCCATTACAAAAAAACTGCTGACTGTTTGCAGAATTTGAAGCAGCGCAACATTCTTTGTATTTAATAATTCCCCGGAAAGTTTATCAAAAGGAATATGATAAAAGAAAATGGCAATTCCCGCAGAAGCAAGCGAACCTATTATTAACCCAGCGCCACATAACATTAAAAGGATCGCGAGTTGCATCCAGGGAGACCAGTTTTTTGTGCCTTGCATATCTTTCAAAAATAAGGGTGTAAATTTGCATTTAAATTTTTTTATTCACAATAAAAACTTCTGGTATTCAATAATTCTTTATGGTTAAAATTGGAAAACTCATATTGCCTGATTTCCCGTTATTACTTGCTCCAATGGAAGATGTGAGTGATCCGCCATTCCGTGCAGTATGTAAGGACAACGGCGCTGACCTTATGTTTTCAGAATTTATTAGTAGTGAGGGCTTGATACGCAATGCCATTAAAAGCAGGCGAAAGCTGGACATCTTTGATAATGAACGTCCCGTAGGTATACAGGTTTTTGGTGGAGATGAAGAAGCGTTAGCCATGAGTGCCAGGATCGTTGAAACTGTACAGCCGGAATTATTGGATATAAATTTTGGGTGCCCCGTAAAAAAAGTTGCTTGTCGCGGCGCGGGTGCAGGTGTTTTGAAAGATATAGATTTAATGGTTCGACTCACAGATGCGGTGGTGAAAAGTACAAACCTTCCTGTGACAGTTAAAACAAGATTAGGCTGGGATGATGCCAGTTTAAACATAGAAGAAGTCGCAGAACGCTTGCAGGACGTGGGTATTCACGCATTGAGCATACATGGACGCACGCGTGCACAAATGTATAAAGGACAGGCAG
>JBDTAN010000358.1:0-5109 GCA_039924585.1 Chitinophagaceae bacterium
ATATATTTTCTCAAGTACTGAACAAAAAAATTGAATATCAAAAATTACCTGTGCTGATTACAAGATTATTCCTTGGGAAAAATTTATTTAAAATGTTTAAATGGATAAATGAAAAAAGTTCTTTCCAAAAAGAAGATTTGGAAGTAACGAGGAAAGAATTTCCAAACCTGGTAAGTCTTAAAAGCTGGATAGAAATGAATTTCAAATCATAATATTAGAAAAATATAATGGAATTAATCATCTACAGCGTTTATACATTTCTTGCTGCATACAATGCTGGCAACATGGTTTGTTTGCAAATACAGCATTATGGCATTTACCCTTTTGTGGGCAAAGAAAATTTCAAAATGTACATGATTGCCAATAATAAGGCAGCGTTTATTCCCGCAGTTTTGCCCGGGATACTAATGCTTATTTTAAGTATCATATTAATTTTTATCCGTCCCGCTTTTATGACAACTAATGAAGCAATTGTCTCCTTCGCTTTAAATATCATAGCATTTATTTCGACAGTTAAATGGCAACGAAAACTTCAATCGGATATGGTAAGTACAGGATATGACAAAGCAAAAATTAAATTGTTGATATCAACCAATTGGATAAGAACAATTGCTTTTATCCTTCTTGGCATTTTGACCATTTCCATTTTAGTAATGGCAGTAAAATGACGAAAAAGCACATGCAGGCAACAAAAGTATTTGCAAAAGCAGGGCTGGACAATTTAACATCAACTATGTACAAGCATCAGCAGTGGTTCGGGCTCGACGTTAAATATTCAGCTTTAGTTCTTAACTTCACAACATATTTTCAATCGGGCATTTGTTCCGGGCTGGACTTTCAATGAATTCCCTGCCTTCGCAAATACTCAACGTTAACTGCTAAACATTCGGACACTTCACAATTTTGACAAAATCAAGAAATATATCAATGACATTAAAAAAAATAATTCTTCTAATTATTGCATTTTCTGTTTCAACTTTTTTACAGGCACAACAAGAATTGACAAAAGACCAGCAGCAAGTGCAGCAAGCTGTTGTTAAAATGTTTGAAGCTTTATCAAATCGGGATTCATTAAGTTTAAAAGCTTATTGCACCACCGACATTACTTTATATGAATATGGCCAGGTTTGGAATATAGATACCTTGATAAATAAAGCAATTACCATGAATATGGGAACTGATTTTAACCGTAGTAATACTTTCGATTTTATCAGTACCGAAACAAATAAAAATACAGCATGGGTAACCTACAGACTCAGTTCAACAATTTCCAAAGACAGCAAACAAGCAACGTTACTATGGCTGGAAACAGTCGTTTTAGTGAAACAAAAAAGACAGTGGAAGTTAAAACATCTTCATTCAACACTAATCAAAAGAAGTTAATAATTTACTTGAAAAAAATTTGAATTTTTAAAATGAAAAGTTGGATTTATTCAGGACGAGACAAGGCCAACTTTACCTAACAGCTTCAGTCACTTTGCTTGAAAGCATTAAACGCTCAAACACTTACCAATTTATTGATAACCCAGAACAATTCTTAAAGGACCAATCTAAAGGAATTGTTACACCTGAATAATTGCGAAAAACTGTATGCCCCTTTCAGGACAGACTGTAAGTTGACTTCGTATCGCCATGAACCATCCAAGAGGCTACAACAATATTGACATGCACCCATTTCCCATCGTGTCAGAATTAAATCAATTTTTATTGTAATATACATCTAATAGAAAATCAAGTAGATGGGGAAATTCTTTAACAATGTTTTAAAGTAATTGTGAATTGTTTAACAAATGTCTTATTATTGCATTTTCTATTATTCTTTATGATCAAACACCTCATTCATTCTGCTTTTCATAGCCTTTTTATGGAAAAAATTAAATGTGCAACATTTATTTGTGCAGGTATTTTACTTTCTCATTTACAGGCATTTTCCCAGGAAAAAGCCTTTTCGACCTATTCAGATCTTTCCAGGTTTTCTTATGCAAAGCAAAAAGATTCAATAAAAAAGGCCTGGACAGTTTCGACAATTTTTAAGGATAAAAAAACGCAAAATGAATATGCAGAGATTTGGAAAAGCCGTACAGATTTTTTGCTCGACGGCATTGAAGGAAATGATTTCGTTTACAATAAATATATAGCTGATTATGTAAATGAAATAATTACGGATCTGATTGCGGCAAATAAAACACTGATACCAGTACATCCTTTGTTGTTGTTAGATAGAAATGAAAGTGTGAATGCGTATTCCATCGGTGGCAATGTGCTTGCCATAAACCTTGGCCTTATCGCATATGTAAACACCAGGGAGGAACTGGCATTGATCATTGCACATGAACTGTCGCACAATATTCTGAACCATACAGAAACTGCGATGCGTCAAAAAGCGGAACTGCTTTCATCTGAAGAATATAATAATTCGCTGAAAAATGTGCTTGACTCTAAATATGGACGACTGACTAAATTGAAAGAAGTGCTGCAGACTTATAGTTTCAGCCGCAGCAGGCACACACGTTATAAAGAAGGTGAAGCGGATTCGCTGGCCATTGTATTATTAAATAATGCGAAGATCCCATTTAATGCGAATTATTTTTTAAGATTAGATAGCACAGATAATGAATACCGGACACCATTGCTGCAGCCGGCAAAATCCTATTTTGATTCCTTTAATCTCAACCTGGATGATCAATGGTTTGTGAAAAAAAGTAAAGGCTTGTCTTCCCGGAATTATAACTTCAGTAAAGGCGAAGAACTTTCTGATTCCCTGAAAACACACCCGGAATGTGTTGAAAGATATAATGCAACAAAGAGTTTCAGCGCTCCTGCGGCAGTCTATACACCGGTTCCTGAATCCATTCATGCGTTAGCAGATAAAATGATCGTGTGGAACCTGTACAACAATATGAATCTCACTCCTGCCTTGTACAGGATCATGCTGATAAAAGATAAGGGAAACAAAGATCCCTGGTATGATGTGATGGTGTACAATATTTTTGCGGGTTTGTATTTAGCTGATAAAAATCTCGCCCGTTTTAATTCTATTGGCGTGACGCCAAAAGAACTGATCTCTAAAGATTATTTTGCAACACAAACAATGCTGGAACAGATACCTGCTACACAACTGGAATCTGATGTGAAAATGATGGGCGCTCTTCCTTTTTGGTCTACTGCATCTGTTGACAGCCGTGGTTTTAAAACTTTTCTTACTTCTCTGATTTCGGGAGAAGAAGTAAGCAAAAAACAACAGGCACTCTATTCCAAAGAATTTCTCGCCAACTATCCTGTGAGTATATATGCTGAGATAGCCAATAAATTTAAATAATTAATTACTAAACTTTTATAAATCATCCCACAAAAACACAACGCAATATGAAAAAATTTTTAATCTTTTTTGCAGTTCTCTTTTTTACGACTTCAATGTATGCGCAGTCCAAGGTGTTTAAAGAAGTGAGCGACGACATTACCACAGAAAGCAAAGCCATTTTTTCCGGTCGTTCAGTGATCGGTTATGTGGTGTTTTCGCAACTTGAAAAAGCCAACCAGGATTCATTCAACTATAGAATCACGATCATGGATGAGAATCTCAATGATATCGGGGTAGTAAATTTCCGGGAGATAGGTTTAAGTTTTGAAGGAACCAGTTTTGAAAATGATGTGCTTTGTCTTGGCTATCTGAAAAGCACTGAAATGGGAAAGGATTATACCAAATCAGGACAAGTCAAAAATTTAGTTTCGAAAGATTTTGTGATGACACAGTTTATAAATTTGGAAGGTAAAATTTTAAACACCCAAATTATCCCGGTATCAACTTCGGGTAATTTTGATAAAACAAATATTGGCATATTCGGAACTTCTCATTACATCTATAATACACGACTTAAAAAAGGCCTGCAATTGGAAGCCCTGGCAGGTACAGGTTTCCTGCTATTTTATGGAGATGATAAGTCATCTAATGTAGTGAACTATAACTTTGAAGGAAAACAAATTTGGAGCTCCAAAATGCCTGATGCCGAAAGTTATTATCTAAATACCGCAGGAGCAAATATTTATTTGTTGATGAAAAATACAACGGATACCTACGGAGACTTTAGTTTCACTTCAATAGATGCGAATTCGGGTACTATTGGCAAGATCAAAACACTCATAGATAACCAAGGGAATCAATTGGATGTAAACACTTTTGAACCCGACCCGTCAACAGGAAATTTATATATAGCCGGAAATATTATCAACAATAAGAAAAACAAGATAAATCCCAATGTAAATGGATTTTCTAAAGGAATTGATAAAGGCGTTTTTACAATAGACATAGATCCCGCTGCAAAAAACAGTATGAAGGAAAAATATGTTTATTGGAGTGACGGTTCCTTAGAACCAACCATCAATAAGCTCGCCTATTCCAAAGCAGATAAAATTTATAATGTTTTCGGTACTGCATACAGAGATTATAAAGGCAACACTTATTTTGTGAGTGATGCGATGCATAAAACGCCACGCGTAGGTGCTATTATTTCCAGCGTAGTATTTTCCTGGACAATTCTAGTACCGCTCCTGGAGGCCGCCGGGGGATATAATAAATACAGCTTTGAAAATACCAATATTTTTAAACTTACACCCAACGGAGCGCTCACAAAGGTTAATACCATTATGATGCAGGAAACGTCTAAAGTTGCGGGAAGTACAGGCACTGGTTTTCTTCCTTATAACAGGGGAAACTATTATTTAACAAACGACGAATCAAAGAAAACGTACATCATTGCAAAGGATGATAAAAATACACAGATCTATGATACCGAGAAGGGTAAAGTGATCCGCGCAGTCCCGTTCAGTAAGGATGGTTCAAGCATGCTTATTGCCCCGGCAAAAGAAGGCTATATAATGGTAATTGAAAAAAATAAAAAAGAAAAATATACAAGGTTGTCTATTGAGCGGATTGATTAATTTATCTTAATCTTTTTCAGCGCAGGTGAGTTTAGTTTTTTAGTAACGCATCGTCTCTGCAGGGACGATGCGTTTAAAAATAAGTTTAACTGATTTTCTACCCGGATTATATCACCACGAACAGTAATTTTCCCCCACTAAACTGTGGTTTGTGAGCACACTAATTACTAA
>JBDTAN010000359.1:0-3369 GCA_039924585.1 Chitinophagaceae bacterium
AAAGAAGTACAGCAAACATGGGGCGTTTTTGAAGATGTATTTTGCCCGAATGATTATACATTTAATTTTTTAGAAAATGTACTGGATGAAGTGATGGAATTATTTCCTTCCACATACATTCATATTGGGGGTGATGAATGTCCGAAAGATAGTTGGAAGCGTTCTCAATTTTGTCAAAATTTAATGAAAGAAAAAGGCATTAAAAATGAAGAAGGTTTACAGAGTTATTTTATTCATACCATTGAAAAATATATCAACAGTAAAGGCCGGCAAATAATTGGTTGGGATGAAATTTTAGAAGGCGGGCTCGCTCCAAATGCAACGGTGATGAGCTGGCGCGGGGAAGAAGGTGGAATTGCCGCAGCGAAATTAAATCATCAGGTGATCATGACGCCCGGCGATTATTGTTATTTTGATCATACACAATCAAAGCATGATGACAGCCTGACGATAGGTGGATATTTGCCGGTAGAAACTGTCTATAATTATAATCCTTTGCCGGAAAAATTAAACGCTGATGAACAAAAATATATTCTCGGTGCACAGGCAAATCTGTGGACAGAATATATGGCGAACGACAGCAAAGTAGAATACATGTTATTTCCCAGGCTCGCTGCTTTAAGTGAAGTCTTATGGAGTGCACCGGCAAATAAAAACTGGAAAGATTTTCAGTCGCGTATGCACGAGCAATATAAGCGCTATGATTTATGGAAAGTGCATTATAATACTAAAGGGATTCAGAAAGGGGAGTAGGATTTCGGTTAGTGTCGACACTTGAAGATAGCGTAAAATCTTTCGATATTGACGACGCCAACAAATAACTTTAATTTATTCAATGTGTATAATTTTATTTATTACATACTTTATAAACATCAAATAAATAAAGGAAGCAGTACAACTTTCGCTAGATATAATGCAGCTTTAATAGTCGCTCTTACTTTGGTAATTCATACAATGTTTCTATTTTCGATTTTCAAAAAAATATTTTATAATTGGAGCATAAATCATATACCATATATAAGCAAAAGTATAACTGCTCCTGTTGCTTTGCTTATAATGGCAGGTGTTTTTATTTATTATAATAATATAAAAACAGAAAAAATTTTAAATAAATATTCCGAAAAACCAAAATCAAAAGGGATAAGTAATTTTATAAAAGTTATTGCTATCATTTTTTTGCCATTAATTATATCTATTTTACTTTCGAAAAAATAATCTTATAAAAATTTCGGTCGGTGAAGACACCGACCGATAGTGACTGACTCATCCTAATGGTTGGTGTCTGCACCGACCATTACATTCCAAATCTTCTACTTCACTACCTCCAACGCTTTCTGTACCACATCATCGAAGTTATTATCTATTTCATAATATCCCTGTGTGCGCCAGATTTGGCGGGCAAGTAATGCCTGCATTTTTTCCAGTAAAGTTGTTTTTGCAACTGTTGATATATGTGAAAGATCCACAGAATCTTTTTTTGCAAATGCCACTAACTCATTCCATTCTTTATCTCCCGGTTTAAATTGTGTAAACAAATCCTGAGGCGTTTTTAAATTTGCAAACCTGCTTCTATTTTGTAAATAATAGTGATACACAAAATCATTCAATGTACTTTTCATATACAACTGAATCACTTCATGTGGTTGTGAAGTTGTGTCCAAAGGAATAAATATATCCGGTGTAATGCCACCGCCGCCATACACTAAACGCCCGCCCGGTGTTTTATATGCTTTGCCCGAAGGATTCGTCGTATCGCCATGAACTACTTCACCATCCTCAAAACGATGCATCAATTCTTCTTCATATTTATCTTTTCCACCGGCATAAGATTTTTGTACACTCCTGCCCAATGGCGTATAATATCTTGCAACAGTTAGTCTCAATGCACCTCCATCAGATAAAGGAAATTGTTGTTGTACCAAACCTTTACCAAAACTCCTTCTGCCAATGATTGTAGCGCGATCCCAATCCTGTAATGCGCCTGCAAGAATTTCACTGGCACTTGCTGAAGTTTCATCAATCAGCACCACTAATTTCCCTTTTTCAAATAAACCATCTTTTAATGCGCGAATTTCTGTTGGTGCAACTTTATCGCCTTTTGTATAAACGATCATTTTAGTATCATCAATAAATTCATCCGCGATATTTGTTGCTTCAGTTAAGATACCGCCACCATTTCCGCGCAGGTCTAGGATTAATTTTGTCATGCCTTTTTGTTGCATGCTATCGAGTTTTGCCATGAACTCGCGGTAGGTTGTTTCTGAAAATTTATTGATATGAATATAACCGGTTTGCGGTGCGATCATATAAGCAACATCCACAGAGATCAGCGGAATGATACCGCGCTCTACAGGGAAAGAAACAAATTTTCCATTTCTCAACACATTTATTTTTACTGATGATCTTCCTGGTCCTCTTAAAGATTTTTTGATGTCGTCTGCTTTCAGGCCTTTGCCAGAAACTTTTATACTGTCATTTACACTAAGAATTTCATCACCCACCTGCATGCCAGCTTTATCCGCGGGTCCGCCGGCAATCACGCTCATGACATTTACCGTGTCATTAAAAATTTGAAATTCAATACCAATGCCCTGGAAATTTCCCTGCATATCTTCATTGATACCCTGTAAGTCACGCGCAGGAATATAAATTGTATGCGGATCCAGGTGCGCCAGCATATCATCAATGGCGCTTTCACGCAGGCTGTCAATGGACACTGGATCAACATAGTCCTTTTGAATGATGTTCAAAATTTCCTGGAGTGAATTTGTTTTTGTATTGGTTAAAAACTGCATACCGCCATTGGTATTGGCTTTCAACTGGTAACCGATCCACATGCCCACCACCATTATGATGGAAAAAAGGAAAGGCATCCAGGTTTGTAATTTTTTACTTCCCATAAATGTTGCTACTTTGTAACGATTAATGCTAAAGCACGAATATCAATATTAATGTTTAAAGATAAAATTTTTAAATATGGACGGCAACGTTTAATCATACATTTAACTGAAAAAAATATTCACTTATGTCCATACAACTGATCGCGGACAGTGGTTCTACCAAATGCGACTGGGTTTTGCTTGAAGGGAAAAAAGTAACAAAATTTACGACCGCCGGACTAAATCCTTATTTCCTGGATAAATCAGCCTTGAAAAATATTTTAGCAAAAGAGCTTTTATCAAAGTTGAAAAAGCACCCGGATGAGATTTATTTTTACGGAACCGCATTGGGACAAAAAGGAAATAAAAATTTATTAAAGTCCGTATTGAAAGAAGTTTTCCCTCAAGCAAAAACGGATGTGCAAACGGATATCCTGGGCGCGGCGCGTGCAGTATGTGGAAATTCAAAAGGCCTTGCAGCTATATTGGG
>JBDTAN010000360.1:0-3623 GCA_039924585.1 Chitinophagaceae bacterium
ATAGCCACAGTGGGTTTTGCATCAATTGCTTTTTGCAGGGAAACAACTTCAAATTCTTTTCCTTTGAAAGTAATTTTTTTACCAAATGATTTTTCAGAAGCGACCGGAATGATTTCTGTCACAGGAAAATTTCTTTCTGCCAATACTTCTAAAATTTTTGAACCAACCAGGCCGGTTGCACCAACTATCGCGACTTTCATGAAAAATATTTATTACGAATAAAATAAAAAATTTTGTGTTGCAAAAATATCTGAACTTTTTTCATTTACCTGCATAAAAAAAAGCACCACGTAAATGATGCTTTTTATTGTCTAAAAATGTTTACCAAATTTTAATACGCTTATCTTCCGGTACATACATTTTTTCTCCGGGTTGTACATTAAATGCTGTGTAAAAAGGTGTGAAATTCATCAAAGGTCCATTCACCCGGTACATAGCGGGAGAATGTGGATCCACATTGATCAACATCCGGGAATATTCTGGCTTTTCTTTGGAGCGCCAGATTTGAGCGAAACTTAAAAAGAAACGCTGATCCGGTGTGAAGCCGTTTATTTTAGTAGTATCCTGGCCTTCTTTTGTCATTTTAAATGCATCGTATGCAATACATATTCCGCCAATATCAGCCATGTTTTCACCCGTTGTCAATTCGCCATTTACATGTAATGAATCTAAAACAGTAAATGTGTTGTATAATTCATTTACCTGTTTAGTTTTAGCTTTAAACTTTGCATTGTCCTCGGCGTTCCACCAATTTTTCAGGTTGCCATTTTTATCATATTGAGCGCCCTGATCATCAAAGCCATGCGTCATTTCATGACCGATCACCATGCCTATTCCTCCATAGTTGATCGCATCATCTGCATTCGGATCGAAGAAAGGAAATTGTAAAATTCCTGCAGGGAAAACAATTTCATTGATACTTGGATTGTAATATGCATTGATCGTTGGTGGTGTCATGCCCCATTCTGTTTTATCTACCGGTTTGCCCAATTTATTGAGGTTAAAACTATATTCATTTTTTGCTGCACTCACCCGATTTTCGAAAAATTTTGTTTTGTCAATATCCACTTTACTATAGTCCCTCCATTTATCAGGATAACCGATTTTTTTAATGAAAGCATGTAATTTATCTTTTGCAATTGTTTTTGTACTATCACTCATCCAGTCAACTTTTCCTATACGCACCTCGAATGCAGTCTCCAGGTTATTCACCATATCCAGCATACGTTTTTTTGCATCTGCAGTAAAATATCTTTCTACATACAATTGGCCCAAAGCCTCTCCCAGGTTGCCATCTGTAGAACGCACCATCTTATCCCATCTTGGTTTCATTTCTGATTGGCCGCTTAGGGCTTTATTGTAAAAATCAAAACTTGCCTGAACAAAAGGACTGCTTAAAGCATTGGCATAATTACTTAAAGTATGTAACCTTAAATAATCTTTCCAGGTATCAATAGGAGTCGTTTTTAAAAGGTCGTTTAATTTTGCATAAAATTCCGGCTGCTGCACATTTACAGAATCTGTAGTCATGCCTAAACTCGCCAATGTATTTTTCCAGTCAAATGTTGCATCAGTTTTAGCAAGTGCATCCATTTTAATCATGTGGTAATTACTTTCGGGATCCCGAAGCTGCACATTTGTTTTATGACTACCGGCCATTTGTTTTTCCAATGTATATACAGCTTCCACTTTTTTTGCTGCAGCTACAGAATCAACTCCGGTGAGTGTGAATAATTTTTGTAAATATGCTTTATATGCAGTTACGATCGCCAGGGTAGCAGGATCTGTTTTGAAATAATAATCTCTGTCCGGAAGACCCAGTCCAGCTTGTGAAAAAACAGCAATATTCATAGCACTATTTTTATCATCAGCCCCAACGTATCCAGAAATGAGCATTGAATTTCCGCTCTTATCCTGTTCCGTTACAAAATGCATTACGCCAGCCGGATCTTTAATAGCATCTATATCCGCAAGTATTGGCTTTACGGGATCATAGCCTCTTTTTTCAATAGTCACTGTATCCATACCGGAAGCATAATAGTCTGCCACTTTTTGTTCAATACTTCCTGCTGTTGTTTTTAATGTGGACATTGAATCCAGCAAATGATGCAGGTTATCTTTTGTATTGTTATAGAGGTCAAGGAAGGACCCGGCATCCGACTCGGAAGCAGGAATGGTCGTTTTATCTATCCATTTTCCATTTACATACAAAAAGAAATTATCACCAGGTTTAATGGATGTATTCATTGCTGAAGTATCCAGGTAAACCCTTGAAGCTGTTGTTGTGGTTGAGCTTTGGTTACAGGCAAATAAGCAAATGCCTGCAGCAGCCATAAGTGGAGTAAATACCGAATTAGGTTTCATTTTAAAAATTTAGGATGCTAAAGTAAATAAATTATTTTTTGGAAAGAATATTTATTGATAAACGGAATTTAAACCAACGCAATATCAAAATTTACCAGTTCTACAAAATCATGTATTCGAATGGCAATATCTTCTTTGGTTATTTCTTTTAAACGTTCTGTACCAAATTTTTCCACGCAAAAACTAGCCATAGCACTTCCAACAATGATGGCCGTTTTCATATTCTCATAAGATATATCTTTTGTCCGCGCAAGGTGCCCAATAAAACCGCCGGCAAATGAATCTCCCGCACCAGTTGGGTCAAACACTTCTTCCAAAGGCAATGCCGGCGCAAAGAACACATTATTTTTATGAAATAATAAAGCACCATGTTCCCCCTTTTTAATGATCAGGTATTTCGGGCCCATGGTTAAAATTTTCTTCGCCGCTTTTACGAGTGAATATTCATTGGATAATTGCCTGGCTTCACTGTCATTGATCAATACTACATCGGTCAATTGCATCACTTCAAGCAAATCGTCCATGGCAGTATCCATCCAGAAATTCATGGTATCCAGCACAATTAATTTTGGCCGTACTGTAAATTGTTCGATCACTTTTTTCTGCAATGAAGGCATTACATTTCCCAACATTAAAAATTCGGATTCCTTATAAGAGTCCGGTAAAACAGGATTGAATTGCGAAAGCACATTTAATTCTGTCACCAGCGTATCACGTGTATTCATGTCCATATGATAGCGGCCACTCCAGAAAAAAGATTTTCCGTCAGGCACTATTTCCACACCTTCTGTATCCACACCACAATTTTTTAAATGCGCCAATTCTTCCTCTGGAAAATCATTTCCTACAATGGATACTTGTTGTACAGGATGCAAAAAGTGATTGGCAGAATAAGCAACATACATGGCAGAACCACCAATGATCTTATCCGATTTTCCAAAAGGAGTTTCAATGGCATCAAAAGCCATTGTACCTACAACTACTAAAGACATATACTATTTTTTAAAAGATGCAAACCTATTATTTTTATGCCATAAAGAAAACATTCCCTTTCAGAAAGAAGGAAGCTTTGGCGTTAAAACCATCTTTGTTTTTTATTTTTGCTTTATGGCTAGGATCAGGGCAACAAATGAATTGAGCCGCAAAGAACTCATTATGCGGTCAGCTGCTTCGCTTTTTCGGCAAAAAGGCTTTAAGGCTGCAAGTATGCGTGGCCTGGCTGAAGACGTGGGCGTAGAAGCATCGAGCCTGTACAATCA
>JBDTAN010000361.1:0-3092 GCA_039924585.1 Chitinophagaceae bacterium
TCTCCTTCACCGGTTTGACGAATGGTTACGCCCGGCAATTGGCTATTAAATGATTTGATATAACCGGCTAAAACTTCGTTCACTGCCGTGGGTGTAAAACCATTGAGCACATTGCTTCTCAGCGTGATCATGCGTTTCTGATCTTTTCTTTTTACACTTCCCAATGTGCTTGTATAATCCACATCTACCAAAGAACTGATGGGCACACTTTTAATAGCGCCTCCACTGGCAAAGTCGCGGAACACGATATTCATATTTAGAATTTCATCCAGGCTTTTTCGCTGCAATTCATTATTGCGTAATTGAATTTTATATTCATCTTCCCCTTCTTTAATTTTTGAAACTTCATTTCCAAACAAAGCAGTTCTTATCTCCTGCCCGATCTGTCCCGTGGAAACGCCTTGTATCAGGGCTTTTTCACGATTTACTTTTAAAGTTATTTCCGGGTTATTTAAATCCACATCCATTTTTAATTCTTCCACACCGGGCACACGTATAGAGTCTAAATAATTTTTTAATGCAACTGCTGTTTGAGTGAGATCATCAAAATTTTCACTTGCCACTTCTATGTTTACCGGCGGATCAGTTGGCGGTCCATTTTGTTCCTGGTCAACTGTGATTTCAGCGCCTGGAATTCCTTTCATATTATTTCGGATTGAATCGAGTAGCGGTGCTGTAGCTACGCCATTTCTTTTTGCATATTCAACAAAAGAAACTTGTATTCTTCCTAATTCAGAATGTGTACTCCTGTCGCCCTGCATGGGATCGCCCGCGCCAATCGCGACATTTGTAATTACGCTTTCAACGATCGGGTTTGTTTTTCCGTTTTCAATTCCTAAAACATGATCCACTCTTTTTTCTAAAATCTTAGTAACACTATCTGTATATTCTACATTGGTGCCAACAGGCAATTTCAAATAAACATACACCTGGTTGGGATTTCCCTTCGGAAAAAATTGAACGGCTACCCTGCCAGAGTTGACCGCAATTACAATTCCTACTACTGAAATTCCCAATAAAATAAATGTGCTTATTAATAACCAAACAGGCCTCGTGCCTTTAAGTGCCCAGCGTAGTAAAGTTTCATAGTGGCTCATGATCCATGGCAGGATGCGGTTTTGAAAACCATGAATCCATTTATCCAAAACAAACCTGTTGAAAATAACCAGGATTGCAAGAAATAATAAAATGTTTCCTGCAAAAGTATATCCCGAAAAATCGAGTATAATGCCAATAAGAATAGCTACCCAAAATACAGGGTTGCGAAAAATGCGTGAAGGTTTTTTCGCTTCTCCTTCGGAATGATTCATAAAGTCCACTGCGAAAACCGGGTTCATGATGAATGCCACAATTAAAGATGCAGTTAAAGTGAAGATCAACATCGTCGGTAAATACACCATGAACTTTCCAATGATTCCCGGCCAGAAAAGTAAAGGAAAAAATGGTGCAAGCGTTGTAAGTGTACCGGCTAAAACGGGAATAAATATTTCTCCCGCAGCCATTTCCGCGGACTTTAATGAAGTGAGTTTTCCTTTGGCCTGTACAAAAATACGGTGCGTATTTTCGATCACTACAATAGCATCATCCACGATTATTCCAAGACCGAAAAGTAAGGCAAATAATACAATAAAATTGAGCGTGACATGTGTGCCAACAATCAGGTCTGCGCCGGGCAAAAACACAAAGGCAACAAACATACTAAGTGGCACAGATAAGGCCACGAAAAATGCATTCGTTACGCCCATGAAAAACATCAGAATAATTAATACAAGTACAAATCCAATGACGATAGAATTCACGAGATCATTAAAAGAGGTTCGGGTTGCAATACTCTGATCACCTGTTACCACTGTTTTTAAATCTTTGGGGAAATTAGTAGTGCGCATTTCCTCCACCGTCTTTTTTACTAAATCAGAAGTCTCTATGAGATTTTCTCCGGACCGTTTGATAATGTTCAGCGTGATCACATTCTGCCCGTTTAAGCGCGCATAGCTTTCACGTGTTTTAATTGTATCCTTGATAGTGGCAATATCTTTTAAATAAATTGGCTGTCCCTGGAAATTACGCACTACGATCTGCTGGATATCATATACATTTTTAAACTGACCTTTCAATTGCAGGTTGCGTTGCATATTTCCAATATCAATAAGGCCGCCCGAAATATCCAGGTTTTCATTCTTCACGGCCTGTGCAATATCATTGAACGTGATACCTGCACTTTGCATCAGGTAATTATTGACGTTTATCTGGAATTCCCGCTCTGGTGCGCCAACAAGATCTACCCGGTTGAGTTGTGGCAATTCTTCGAGTTTATCTTTCAGGTCATCTGCATATTTTTTCATTTGCATCAGATCATAATCACCGCTTACATTTACATACATGATCGGCTGATCGGAAAAACTTACTTCCAGTACATTAGGTTCTTGTGTAAGGTCATTTGGCAAATCTGTTTTTGCTTTATCTACGGCATCTTTTACTTTTTGTAATGCCACATCGGTACTTACATCCGTACTAAACTCAATTGTGATTGCGGAGAAATCCTGTTGTGATGTGCTCGTCGTTTTATTGATCTTAGCGCCAGTAATTCCTTTAATTTGTTTTTCAATAGGCTTCGTTACCAGGTTTTCAATGTCCTTTGGCGAATTACCCACATAAATTGTTTGAACAAAAATTGTTGGGATAACTATATCCGGAAATTGTTCTTTGGGCAATGTGACAAACTGATAAATTCCTGCTAAGCTCAGGAACAACATCAACAGGTATATAGAAGTCCTGTTTTTAATACTCCAGGTGGTCGGCTTAAAACTTTTATCTGTTTCCTTTTTAATATTTTCATTCATACATTCCGGTATTAATAGGTCAATTCCATTTGCTTTTTTTAAAGCTCATTTTAAAATCCATTTATTGAACCGCAGAAATAGCCTGGCCTTCATATAAACCCTGGTAACCTTCCGCGATAATTTTATCACCAACCTGCAGGCCGGATTTAATTTCAATTTTTCCATTATACATCTGGCCAATTTCCACAGGCATTTTATGCGCGATCATTTTTCCATTTTGCATGTCGGCTACTAATACAAATTTTCCTTCCT
>JBDTAN010000362.1:0-3071 GCA_039924585.1 Chitinophagaceae bacterium
ATAAAGTTTTCGGATTTTGATTAAAATGTGCTGTGGAAAAACGATCATTAAAAATTCCGGAGAGTTCTTCGAATGTTTGCATGTGAGAAATTTGATGCTGTAAAAATAAAACAGAAGATTGATATGAACAGAAGAATCAATTGCAAAAAATTAAACACTAAAAATTTATTGAATTCAATGACATATCAAGTGAAAATTATGCGAGCATTTTATTAGGAATTTCGAGTAGAAATTTTGTCCCTTTTCCTAATTCTGATTGTACGGAAATTTGACCATGCAATTTTGAAACTGCTTCCTGCACAATGAATAAACCAATGCCCAGGCCCGTTGCATTACTGGTGCTCCTGAAAAACATAGTGAAAATATTCATAAGGTCTTTTTCTTGAATGCCGATGCCATTATCCTCAATAATGATCAATGCTTTTTCTTTTGTGACACGAACTTCAATGCTGATCTTTTGATTCTTTTCTTCCGGCTTCTGGTATTTCAGTGCATTAGAAATGAGGTTATCAAAAATAACCGTGACGCGAAATACATCATTTACAAAAGCTATATCCTGCGTTACGGAGACATCAAAACGGATCGCAGGATTTTGCATTTTATGCAATTGTATATTTTCCTGTATGATCTTTTTAAAATCAATAGAATCATTGGCTTCTTCCACACGCACACTTCTATAATATTCAATGATCTTTTTGATGTAGTCATCCATTTTCACTGCGCAAATCCCGATCATTTCCATATAACCGTTGGGATCTTTTACGGAATTTTCCATTTTCGCCAGGTTCAATACGCCCATAATGGAAGCAAGCGGGGAACGCAAATCGTGTGATGTACTGTATACAAGGCGATTTAGTTCATCGTTTGTTTTTTCCAGTTCCGTAATTTTTATTCTCAATTGTTCCCTGGTAAAATAAATTTCATAAGCATTTCGGATGGCCTGATCGACTTCTTTATCATCCCAGGGTTTTTTGATATAGCGGTAAATTTCTCCTTTATTCACGGCATCTTCCAATGCTTCAATATCGGTATAGCCGGTGAGTAAAATGCGCATTGGATGTGGATGTGAACGGCGCACTTTCTGGAAAAACTGTACGCCTGTAAATTGTGGCATACGTTGATCGGCAATGATCACATGTATCTTTTCTTTTTCCAAAACTTCCAGCCCTTCTGCGGCAGAAGAAGCTGTGTAAACTTTAAAGCGTCTTCGAAATCCTGCAAAAAAAGCGTTTTGATTATTCAATTCATCATCAATGAATAAGATATGTATTTGTTTTTCTTTAGCCAGCATAAAATTGATTGTTGGTTAAGTTAGCGGTTGCATATGGGGCAAAGTAATGATAAAATCGGCTCCTTTATTCATTCCTTCAGATTCTATTTCTATTTTTCCTTTATGCATTTCAATTATTTTAAAAACGATTGATAAGCCCAAACCATTTCCCGAACCTACATCTTTTGTGGTAAAAAATGGATCAAAAATTTGACTTCGTATTTCCGGTGTTATGCCGAGGCCGGTATCTTTGATGGAGATCCGGATGAAGCCATCAACATCTTTTGTGCTGATCGTAATGTATTCGTGGTTGTTTTTTTCTTTTTTAAAAGTGATCGCCTGTATTGCATTGTTTAATAAATTCATAAACACCTGGTTTAGTTTACCTGGATAACATTCTACTTCGCCGTTTGCCTGGTAATCTTTTATTATGTGTATATATCCGGGAATACTGCTGCTTAATAAAAGCAGTGTGGAATCAATACCTTCATAGATCATTACACTCTTCAATTCACTCTCATCCAGCCTGCTGAAAGTACGGAGACTGCGTACAATTTCCGCCGTTCTTTCTGCACCATCATTAATTCCTCCGATGAGCTGATTGATCTCATTTTTCAAAAACTCCAGGTCCATATTCCGGCTTTCTTCCTGGATGGATACCAGCATTTCCTGCATATTTTCCAGGCCAGGTTCGTGCAGCGCTTCATATTTATTGATAATAGTGAAAATATCATCCAGGTCCATTTTCAATGGTTTGATATTCGCTTTTACAAAATTGATCGGATTATTTATTTCATGCGCTACACCTGCAGTAAGTTGTCCAAGAGAAGCCATCTTAGCAGATTCTACTAATTGTGCCTGTGTACTTTTCAGATCAAAAATAGCTTCCCCTAATTGCAAATTTGATCGTTCCAGTTCACTGGTACGCGCATGTACTTTATGTTCCAGTAAAATATTTTGTTCTTTGATCAGCATTTCTTTTTCAAGAGAAACCTGCAGCACATAATTCTGTGATAATTCCTTCTCTTTTTGCATCGTATTGATGCGGTCTGCCAACGCTACGGATAATAAAATAGTTTCTATAGCGGATCCAAGATACAATACATACGTGGTGAAATCATTGCTTGGTATAAGGCCTAAGTTACGCAAAGCAAAGATCACCAGGCCGATGCAAAAGGATATCCATGAAATGAAAAAGAAAAAGGCTGGCCGGTAACCTTTTCGCGCAATATAAATAGAAGCATATATGGAAGTGGCACCAGCAAAAAGACTATTGATATTGATGATGAAATAACTCACATCATTCATATCTGCAAGAGAGAAAATGATCGCTAATGTATATAAGAAAATAAATCCCAGGTAAACTTTATGAGTAATAGGGGTGAATTCGCGTGTGCGCATAAGGTGCATGGCAAAAATGATCCCAAATATGGCTGCAAGGGAAGTGGTGACGGGAACAGCATAAGAATTAATACCCGGACTATTAAACCAGAGATATTTATACGCAAAACCTGCGAGGGTATATTGCGCCAGGCCTAATAAAAAAATATATAAAATATATAAAAAATAGTTGCGGTCCCTGATGGAAATAAAAAGGAATAAATTGTAGAAGATCACCGACAAAAGGATACCAAGATAAGCACCCAAAATAAATGATAACCTATTAATAGCTGTATTGATAGCAATATTGGATCCGATGAAAAAAGCCAGTACCACCGGGTGTTTCGCGTCAATCTGTACATAATAGGTTTTGGTTTCACCCGGGCTGAGTTCAAGATTAAATTTAATCGGCGCTGTTATA
>JBDTAN010000363.1:0-2823 GCA_039924585.1 Chitinophagaceae bacterium
TTCATACTTCAAAGTTTTTATTATGTAGTAGATGTAGAGGAACACAAAAAAGACGGCTAATCCATTTTTCTGTAATTGGAATGAAAAAATAAAAAGGGGTGTATAATTCAAAATAGAATATGCTACCATTAAGTAAATTGCAAAAGAGAATTTTATATTTTTTGTGGTTAGAACCCTTGCAATAAGAAAAACAGGAATTGCTGATAATGGTGGTAAAAAAGCATCAATAAATCTAACTGAAAGTAAAATACATTCGTTTTCAGTACCAATATGCAAAAAGTATAAAATTTTTGAAAACAATGCACCCAAAGTAAAAAGTAAAGGCATATCTGAAAATGCCAAATGAGAATGGTCAACTAAATATTTTACTTGTAATGGAAAATAAGGTCCGTCACTTCCTGCTAACAAATAATGATTAGCAGTTGAAGTTCTGTAAAGTCTTATGGCAATTGCAATAATTATACATGCAATGACAGGCAGCCAACTTATTATTTTTTGTCGGTTTTCGTTTTTGCTACTTGTCATTCTGTGTATGATGTTATTGCAATTTTTGGTATTTTGAAGTTTGTAGGATTTAACTCTACACTAGCTGTCAACATTTGTATTTTCGATAAAATACGCTACTTTTTTATGCTACAATTTTTGAAAGCTATGTCTTTTAAAATGGCCTGCCCAATAATGAAGTGTCATGCCAACTATTGACAATGCATGTAATACAAACTAATTTTTAAACATTATATTTTAAATACACCGTGAATGTTTACATTACATCTTCATATAAAAAAACAAAAATGATCACCTACATCGAACTCTGGAAATCCAAACAAGCCTGGAAAGATATGTCTAAAGAAGAAAAAGGAAATTACCTGGAAGCATTGGGCCCCGCTATTCAACACATGATGGAAAGCGGTGTTCAAATTGTTAGCTGGGGTAAAAATGAAGCTTCCACACATAACAAAGCGGACTATGATTACTTCGCAGTATGGTCATTCCCAACCGCAGAATCAGTAAAAGAATTTGAACAAACAGTAGAAGGTGCGGGCTGGTATAATTATTTTGACCAGGTGAATGCAATGGGCACAGCAACTACGCCGCAGGAAGTAATGGCGGATATGATTAATGCCTGATGAAAATTTTAAATGAGCGAAAAAGATTTCGGGGGCCACTGAACTAACGCATGTAAATTTACTTTACCTTTGCGCCAGT
This sequence comes from Chitinophagaceae bacterium, assembly GCA_039924585.1. Lineage (GTDB taxonomy): Bacteria > Bacteroidota > Bacteroidia > Chitinophagales > Chitinophagaceae > JAFDXJ01. The sequence continues at coordinate 1,207 of JBDTAN010000363.1, forward strand.
TCTTTTTTCAGCGGCATTACAAGCCAGTCTATTATTGATGTACCAACCTCCCTAATAAAAGCCCTAAAAGGCATACTGTTTTTGATGATGAAATCAACATTTCATTCCCGCGCTCATTTTTAAAAAATATAAATTGTTATTTACAGACTTATCCATTAGTAAGCCCATATTAGATGCGCTTACCAGTGAAGGGTATAGCACACCTACACCCATTCAGCAACAAGCCATACCCCACATTTTGCAAGGCAAAGATTTATTGGGTTGTGCACAAACAGGCACCGGCAAAACAGCCGCATTTGCCGTACCCATTTTGCAATTATTAGCGAAACCCAATGGCATGACAAGCCATGGACAAAAGCCAATTCGTGCATTGATCCTTACGCCTACACGTGAACTTGCCATTCAAATCCAGGAGAGTTTTAATGTGTATGGAAAAAATCTTCGATTAAAAAACCTCGTCGTATTTGGCGGCGTCAACCAGGGCCCGCAAGTATCTGAATTAAAAAGAGGCGTTGATATTTTAGTGGCAACACCCGGCCGTTTATTAGACCTCATCGGACAGGGTTATATCCATTTACAGGATATTGAAATTTTTGTTTTGGATGAAGCAGACCGTATGCTGGATATGGGTTTTGTGCATGATGTAAAACGCATCATCACAAAAATTCCAGCGAAAAGACAAACCTTATTTTTCTCTGCAACTATGCCTCAGGAAATTCAATCGCTCGCTAACAGCATTTTACATAATCCTGTAAAAGTAGAAGTAGCCGTGGTTTCATCCACTGCCGATACGATTGATCAATCGTTGTATTATGTAGCGAAAGAAAATAAAAGATCGTTATTGGCTTTACTGCTTGAAGACAAAAACATTGAAACCGCATTGGTTTTTACACGTACCAAACATGGTGCTGATAAAGTGGTGAAAGACCTGGTTCGGATTGGTATAAAAGCCGAAGCGATCCATGGAAATAAATCGCAAAATGCACGGCAACGAGCATTAAGTAATTTTAAAAACAGGGAAACAAGAATCCTGGTTGCAACAGATATTGCTGCGCGTGGTATTGATGTAGATGAATTAACGCACGTTATTAATTACGAGTTACCCGATGTTCCCGAAACATATGTGCATCGCATAGGACGTACCGGCAGAGCAGGTTTGAGTGGTACTTCATTTTCATTTTGTGCCGAAGACGAAACAGCAGAATTGCGCGATATTCATAAGTTGATCGGCAGGCAAATACCAGTGCAGGAAGATCATCCATATCATACAATCTTTACGGGCATTTCAAAAAGGCCCATGCAACAACAAAGGTCACAAAGGAGTTTTGGTAACCGGAATCAAACGGGTAATAAGCCACAAAGAAAACATTTTGAAAGTAGCCGGCAGAATAACCGCTACAGTAGAAGTAGTTATTAACGAGATTTTCTTTTTATTTAAAATTTGCCGGTGACAACACCGGCAAAGGAAGGGAAGTAGTTATTAATTGGTACGCTCAATATGAATTGATAGGATGAGAACTTTACATTTTGTAAAATGAAACCAAACGAAATTTTGAAAAATGCAATTGTGTAAATGTGTTTTAAAAACGCAATGAATACGTTGCAATTAAGTATGTT
>JBDTAN010000364.1:0-4039 GCA_039924585.1 Chitinophagaceae bacterium
TATTAAATATTTCGATAATAATCAATCCGATCAGAAAATATTTGTTCAGACTTTAATAATATTCCATTTATTTCCGGCGCATCAATCGCATCTTCTACAAGCAAATTTTCATTCGTAATTACCCGCATTTCATCCCAAAGATTTTCTTTGATAAAATTATTGAGCAATGTAGCGCCACCTTCTACGAGAATACTTTGAATATTTTCGCCTGCACATTTTTGCAGCATTCGTTGCAATGAATGTTCACCATACATATCAATTTTTTGATAAGAAAGAAAATCCTGTTCTTCATTTTTATTTTCATTAAAAATAATTGTGCGTTGTTTTTTATCAAAAATATTTAAGTTCAAAGGCAATTTTAAATCCTTGTCAGGCACAATTCTTACAGGCATTTTACCGGGAAAGAAACGGTTATCCAACATTGGATTATCAAGCAAGGCAGTTTTTGTTCCAACCATTATCGCATCCTCTTCTGTTCGCCATTTATGCACCAACCTTTGCGTAATGGAGTTTGAGATCATTAATCTTTCACCGTTTTTAAATGCTATTTTTTTATTGGCAGTTTGCGCCCATTTCAAAATAATATAAGGCCGCTTTTTTTCTTGTATGCAAAAAAATCGTTTGTTCAATTCATCACATTCATTTTTCAGTATACCAGATACAACGCCGATTCCTGCAGCTTTTAATTGTGCGATGCCTCGTCCATTTACTTTTGAAAAAGGATCAATACTTCCGATAACAACCTGTTTTATTTTTTCAGTAATGATCCGGTTCGTGCAGGGAGGCGTTTTACCAAAATGAGCGCATGGCTCTAATGAAACATATAAAACAGACAAGGGAATCAACTGTTTATTTTCTATAGAAACGGAATTGAGGCAATTGATTTCTGCATGCGCCATTCCATAAGTTTGATGATACCCTTCACCAATAATTGTATCTCCATAAACCAACACCGCGCCCACCATGGGATTGGGCGAAACTACACCCGCGCCTAAAGCTGCCAATTGAAGGCATCTTTGCATATATTTTTCATGCGTAAATTCTGTGGAAGACATAGTGGATATGCAAATGTAAAATCTTTTAGCCTAATATTGTAGGTATGAATATCGGCGATGCATACAAGCATATCATTTCATCGTTAAGTGGAAATTATGATATTAGAGAATCGAAAAATGTAGCGCAAATTATTATGGAACAGCTCACCGGTTTTTCTAATACAGAAAGGCTTCTCAATAAAAATAATTTATTGTCTTTGAAAGATGAACAACATTTAAAAAAAACAATTAAGGCATTACAAAAGGATACACCACTTCAATACGTTTTACAGGAAGCCTGGTTTTCGGGAATGAAATTTTTAGTGGATGAAACTGTTTTAATTCCCCGGCCGGAAACTGAAGAATTAGTGGAATGGATTGTACAAAATAGCAATGAGGTTGCTTTTAATAAAGCTGGCATCTTGGATATGGGAACTGGCAGCGGCTGTATCGCTATTTCTTTGAAAAAAAAATTAGCTGGAATCCCGGTTAGTGCACTGGATTATCAAACTAAAATTATTAACCTCGCCAAAAAAAATGCTGCAGCAAATAATACAAAGGTTGAATTTTACACAAAAGATATGTTGCAGTATGAAGCAATGAAATCGCTGCCGGTTTTTGATGTAATTGTAAGTAATCCGCCTTACGTTTTGAAAAAAGAAATCAATGAAATGGAAAAACGCGTTTGGGCTAATGAACCGCATGCAGCTTTATTTGTACCCGATGATGATCCCTTGATTTTTTATAAAGCCGTCATCAATTTTTGCAAAGACCATTTAAAAAAAGATGGATATTTATATTTTGAGATAAACCCAGACTGGGTTGACGAATTAAAATTGTTGTTACAGGAAAAAGGGTTCAAAAAAATGCATTTTAAAAAAGATATGCAGGGAAAAATTAGAATGGTGCAGGCTATAAAAAACTGAACTAATAAATAAAGTTCGCGGAAAGTGAGGGATTAACAATGTTGATCCCGTTTTGGGGAGATGCAAAACAATTATTGCCATTCGCTGCGCTCATTAAGCATTTTTATTTCAGGAGCTTATATGAACAAGTTCATAACGCTCCCGAAATAAAAATGCCCGGCAAATGCCGGGCAATAATTGTTTTGCGGAGAGTGAGGGATTCGAACCCTCGATACAGTTTCCCATATACACACTTTCCAGGCGTGCTCCTTCAACCACTCGGACAACTCTCCTTTTAAATTCAGGGTGGCAAAAATAGAAAATCGCTTTTAGATATTGAATATTTTTTCGGCATTGGCCGTAGTGATGGCAGCAACTTCTTCAATATCAATTTTTTTCACCAGTGCAATTTTTTCGGCGATCAATCTCAAATACGCACTCTAATTACGTTTCCCGCGATGCGGTACGGGCGCGAGGTAAGGCGCATCTGTTTCTAGCACTATATTTTTTAGGTCAATTTTTGCCACAACTTCTGCCAGTCCTGCATTTTTATAAGTAACTACGCCGCCAATTCCCAATAAAAAATTCATATCAATAATTTCTTCAGCCTCTTTAAGCGTTCCGCCAAAACAATGAAAGATGCCTTTCAAACCTTTATCCGCAAAGGGTTTTACAAAATTAATCGTCTCTTCCATAGCATTTCGGGTATGAATAACAATAGGCAATTTTTTGTCTAAAGCCCATTCCATCTGCATTTCGAAGGCTTTATATTGAAATTCTGCAAATGTTTTATCCCAATAAAAATCCAACCCAATTTCTCCGATTGCTATAAAATTTCTTTTATCCAGCATATTCTTTGCATGCTCCAATTCATCTATATAATTTTCTTTCACAGAGCAGGGATGTAAGCCAATCATAGCAAAGCATTTTTGCGGGTAATTCTTCTCAAGCGCAAGTAATGCAGGGGTTTCGGAACTATCAATAGCAGGAAAACAAAACTTTTTAACACCGGCATTTTCTGCCCTTTGAAACATTTCCTCCAAATCATCTTTGAACTCCGGCAGGTATAAATGGCAATGTGTGTCTATGAACATCTGAAAATATTTTAAGTAAAGTTTGTTATCAAAAAGTTATCCCATACATTTGAAAAGTTTTCATAGGGTACGGATTAAAAAACGGGCTGGGGTTTTTACCCCGGCCTTCTTATTTAAATAGATTATTGCATTTTGCATGCTATCAAATATCATAAGGAATCGATTTGAATTGAAATCCTTCCTTCGTAAAATGTTCGAGCACTTCCGGCAATGCACCCTGCATTCTTTCCCAGGCTTTTTTACTGTCATGAAAAACAATGATCGACCCGGGCGAAGCATTCAACAAAACATAATCCCGGCACTCATTGGATTTTTTCGATAGATCAAAATCTCCGCTCAGTACAGTCCACATAATAATTTTAAACCCTTTGTTAGCTATCGTTTGTCGCCGGTTTTCCTGCATCAGCACTTTAGCCTGGAAGCGTGAAATTCTTCCATAAGGCGGCCTGAAAAGTTTGCTGTCAATATATTTCGCCGCTTCAAAAACTTCATCAGCATATTTTTTGTTCGATGTTTTCCAGCCATTCACATGATTAAAAGTATGGTTGCCTATTGTATGACCATCTTCAATTATCTGGCGATAAATAGCCGGGTTCTCCACGACGTTTTTTCCTATACAAAAAAATGTTGCCTTTGCATTAAATTTTCGAAGTTGTTCTAATACAAAAGGCGTTGCCGTTTCATGCGGTCCATCATCAAAAGTCAGGTATAAAATTTTTTCTTCCGCGGGAATTTCCCATGTATAAAGTGGATATAATTTTTTTAACCACCACGGCGTTTTTACGAGATACTTCATTTATTAAAATTATTTCATGGATCCTTCTACTACGATCACTTCATCCGGATTGCCGGTTTGTACATGAAGGGAATTGATTGCTAATGTTTCATTTTTGAATGTATATCCCTCCTTACTAAAATGTTCCAGCACTTCCGGTAATGCACCCTGAATTCTTTCCCAGGCTTTTTTGCTATCATGAAAAACAATGATCGCCCCGGGCGAAGCATT
>JBDTAN010000365.1:0-2818 GCA_039924585.1 Chitinophagaceae bacterium
AAAGAAATAAGTTCTGCAAGCAATCTGCATTCAGTAGATATAAGCAGTTTATCACCTGGAATTTATTATATAAGAATTAAAGAAGATAAAAAAGTTACAAGTTTAAAATTTATAAAGGAATGATAGAAGAATGGTGATGTTTTAGTAAGATTTCGGGACAGTATTCGGCAGCAATTTCATGTATTCACAGACCGTGTAATTAATAATGCCTTAAAAGAAACAGCAAATAAAAAAATGCCCTGTGGCTTAAAAGAACAAAGTGATTATGCGCAATCGAAGCTGCCTGAAGAATCGAAATAATATTTCTAATTTTTTTTGAACAGCTAAAAAAAACATTTCAGACTAAAATTAAAATGATAACAATTTTAAAATTTATAACAATGAAACAGTTTCTCTTTTTATTAATAGCAACAACTATTACACTTTCATCATTTGCACAAAACAACAACGATACGCTTCTTCCTAAAGGAGAAATGGGAGATGTGAAAGCAATGAAATTTACATCAGCCATTAATCATCATGATTATGTCTTATTGGTAAAGTTGCCTGCGTCGTATAATGACACTATAAAAAAAACATACCCGGTAATGTATGCGCTTGATGCGCAATGGAGCTTCCCATTTTTAATAGAAGCACAACATTCTTTATTGTATGATAACCTGGTGCATGAAATGATATATGTTGGCATTGCATTTACTCAAAACTATTTTGCAAACAGGAACAGGGATTTTATGCCAACACATACAGATTTTGATTCTGCTTCGGGCGGCGCTCCTGAATTTTTACAAATGATAAAGAAAGAAATTATACCCTATATAGATTCTTCATATCGCACCGATAAAAAAAATAATGGTCTTGCCGGTACTTCTTCCGGAGGGCTCTTTGTTTTATATACCCTATTTCAGCAACCATCTCCTTTTAATCGTTTCATGGCAAACAGTCCTTCTTTATGGTACGATCATGAATTAATATCAAAGCTTGAGAAAACCTACTCTGAAAAAAACCGCGAATTGCATGCAAAACTTTCTCTTACCTCAGGAGGATATGAAGAAGAAAACAACCCGCCTATGTTTAAGAACTTTATTGCGCAACTGAAAGCCAACAATTATAAAGGACTTGAAATGGAAAGCCTTGTAATAGATAAAACAGGACACCTCACTTCCGGGTTTTACGCTACTATCAGGGGTTTGCAATTTATTTTTAACAAACCAGATATTTTAGTTGATACTGCATTATTAAAGGAATATGCAGGCCATTATGAGCATGATATTGCTGTATTACGCAAAGGCAATTCACTTTATTTTTCAGGATTTGGAAAACAGGTAAAGATGAATGCAGAAACAGGTGTAAGCTTTCACATAAAAGGTGTTAACGGTATTGCTGAATTTGTGAGGGATGAAAAGGGCAAAGTGACAGGTGTTCAATTTAATGGCGCCGACAGCAATTTTTTTACTAAAAAGATTGATTAGATTATAGGATATAAAATTGATGCTGATGTTGGCCTCCCCGCCAAACATCCTCCATAGCACTAATTTGCGATAAAGATGCCACACGAGTTTGTATCTGTTTTAAATGATTTGGAAAAAAAAATAAGGAATGATGAATACCGGAATTTTAATAAAGTATGTTGACGGGGATGACAGTATCAGCACGAGTTAAAATGCGCAATAAAAAAAACTAAAAAATGAAAAAGGTAATTCTTATTGCTTTATGGTTTGGAACAACGGTTGCCAAAGCACAATACAAGTATCCTGCAAGTAAAACAGAAAATGTTTCCGAAACATATTTCGGGACAACCGTTTATGATCCTTACCGCTGGCTGGAAGATATAAAAAATCCGGAAGTTGTGGATTGGTTTAAAGCACAGGCCTTTTACACCAACATACAGCTTGCAAAAATTCCCAACCAGGATAAAATTATCCAGGAATTGAAAAATTATGATGCAATGCGTTCAGTACAGTATTCACCATTAGCTAAGGCCGGTGGCAAATATTTTTACCAGAAACGCCTACCGGGCGAACAAGCATCAAAACTCTATTATCGACAGGGTGAAGCAGGCAAGGAAATCCTGCTCTTTGATCCTCAAAAATATGTACAAGGCAAAACCTTTGATTATACGCCAAGCATTAGCGATGATGGTAGTATAGTGGAGTTAACCCTAAGCGAAGCTGGCAGCGAATTAGGCGACATCCGCATACTTGATGTGGCGACTGGAAAACTCCTGCCTGATATAATTCAGCACAGTTTTGGTGGAATTGCCGACGGAAGCGGAAGTGAAATTATATATGCCCAGGCTAAAAGTTATGATACGCACGACCCGGGACTTTTCCAAAACGCCCCATGTAAATTACACATCATCGGAACACCTGTTGAGAAGGATATCGTACTTGCAAGCTCCAAAAAAAATCCGGAAGAAGTGCTTGTTACCGATCTGCCTTATGTTTCATTTTTTAAAAATTCGCCTTATATGATTTTGCGGAAATACACGACAGAAAATAATCTGACTTTGTATTACGCATTGAAACAGGAATTAAAAAACGATACAATCAACTGGAAATCTTTGACTACTAAAAATGATGAAGTACGTAACTTTTTCGTTCACGGAAAGGAGATTTATTTCCTGACGTCGAAAGGAAATCCTAAATACAAATTCATTAAAACGTCTTTTGAAAACCTGAACCTGGAAACTGCTCAAACCATTGCAGAAGGTGATGACAATTGGCAGATCTCAACAGACGGTATACAACAAACGAAGGACTATCTTATTTTCAATAAGACAAAAAATGAACTTGTTACCAAATTGTTTTTATGTGAATAT
>JBDTAN010000366.1:0-9326 GCA_039924585.1 Chitinophagaceae bacterium
GGAGTTTGTTCTAAAACCAATTGATAAGAAGTTTTCCCTTTTGCTTCAATTTTCCGGTATTTCACAACGCGTGTTTCCGAAGAGAGATTTTCATATCCAACAAAACTTGTATCTGCATTTTCCAACACTTCCCAATCACCCGCATCGATCGTTGTTGCGGCACGACTGCGATTTTTTTGCGCCAGCATGTTTTTTTCAAAACCAGGTTCATCTATTTCCAAATTATTTTCAGTAGCAATTAATCTTGTAAGATCAATAGGAAATCCATATGTATCAAAAAGCTCAAAACATTCAAACCCTGGAATTGTATGGCTGTCTTTTTCTTTTAGTGAAAGCATTAAACTTTCTATTTTCCCTAAACCTTTTTCCAGTGTCCTCAAGAATGCTTCCTCTTCCTCTTTGACTACACGCATGACAAATTCCTGTTGCTGAAATAATTCAGGAAAAACTGTTTCAAATTGTTTTGCAATAACCGGAACAAGTTTATATAATAAAGCATTTTGAAAACCGAGATAAGAATAATAATAGCGAACAGCTCTTCTTAATATTCTGCGTATAACATAACCTGCGCCTGTATTTGAAGGTAATTGCCCGTCTGAAATTGTAAATGAAATGGCACGAATATGATCAGCGATCACACGAAAAGCAATTGCCTCCCTGCTATCTCCCCCATCATATTTTTTACCGGCAATTTTTTCTGTTTCGCGTATGGTTGGTAAAAAAATATCTGTGTCATAATTACTTTTCTTTTCCTGGATCACACGCGTTAGCCTTTCAAAACCCATTCCCGTATCTACATGTTTTTCTGGCAGGGAAGTTAAGCTTCCGTTCTTTAACCGGTTGTATTGAATGAATACATTATTCCATATTTCAATCACTTCGGGATGGCCTTCATTGACGAGAGTTTTCCCGTCTGTATTTTTTCTTTCCTCATCTGTTCTGCAATCAAAATGAATTTCAGTGCATGGCCCGCAAGGCCCGGTATCACCCATTTCCCAGAAATTATCTTTTTTATTTCCTAATAATATTCTTTCCTCCGGTATCCATTTTTTCCACTCCGTTGAAGCTTCTTCATCCTTTGGTAAATTTTCTTTTTCATCACCTTCAAAAACGGTGACATACAATCTTGATTTGTCGAGTTTATAAATATTTGTAAGTAATTCCCAGCTCCATTCAATGGCTTCTTTTTTGAAATAATCTCCAAAGCTCCAATTGCCCAGCATTTCAAACATTGTATGGTGATACGTATCTACGCCTACTTCTTCGAGATCATTATGCTTACCACTCACACGCAAACATTTTTGTGTATCAGCAATACGCGGGTAAGGCGATTTCTTATTACCCAGGAAAAAATCTTTAAATTGATTCATTCCCGCATTATTAAATAGTAATGTAGGATCATTTTTCACCACGATGGGCGCGGAAGGAAAAATATGATGTCCTTTAGAAATAAAAAAATCTAAAAATTGCCTGCGAATAGTATCACTTGTTTGCATACATTTTTTTAAAAAATAAATTCCCTCAAAACGGGATGTTTTATCTTTGTTTATAAAGGCAGCAAAGTTAATGTTTTCAGTGATGGTGAGCAATGTCATTATTACATTTATCCCGTCCACATTTCAGTAAATTCATTATGGCAAAAGTCAGGTTTTACTTTAATACACATACACTCAGGTATGAAAAATTAGAAGTTCCGTTTAAGGTACGCCTGCTTCGATTCTTTGGTTTTATGGCATTGTCTATTGTTATTGCAAGCATCATTGTTTTTATTTCATTTCAATATATTGACTCACCGAAAGAAAAATTATTACGGAATGAAAATGAAGACCTGAAAGAAAATTATAGCATTTTGGAAAAAAGGATCGAGGAATTGAATGGCCAGGTGACAGAATTAGAAAATAGGGATAATGAAGTGTATCGCGCCATTTTTGAATCATCTCCCGTCCCGGATAGTGCAAGGCAAAAAAAGATGGCTGAAAAGAAAGAAGTCCAGCTTGTTCAAAGTATGAGCAAAACAGAATTGGTGCAGAGTATTGAAGCACAATTAAACAGGCTTTCACTCCTGGCCGCTTATCAAAATGTTTCTTATAATGACATCAATGATATGCTGAAAAACAAACAGAAATTATTGGCTGCAATCCCTGCGATACAACCTGTTAGCAATAAAACATTAACGCGTATAGCGTCCGGATTTGGAACACGTATAGACCCCGTTTATAAAGTGGCAAAGTTTCATGCAGGACTGGATTTTGCTGCGCCCCAGGGGACGCCTATTTATGCGACAGCGGATGGACAGGTTACTGAAGCGGATTTTAATGCGGGCGGATATGGAAATCATGTTGTCATCAACCATGGTTACGGCTATGAAACATTATATGGCCATATGTACCAAATCAAAGCGCGGGTTGGGCAATTTGTAAAGCGCGGGGAGGTGATTGGGTATGTTGGCAGTACAGGTAAAAGCACTGGTCCGCATTGCCATTATGAAGTGCATAAAAACGGGCTACCAATAGACCCGGTTTACTTTTTTTATAATGATCTTACACCTGAACAATATGATCGAATTTTGAAACAGGCTGCGGCAAGTAATCAAAGTCTCGATTAAAATTTCTGTTTACAATGAAAAGAAAGTTTTAATTTTCCAAAAATCAAAAATATGTTTGAACAATTACTTGACTTAATTAAGGATCATTCAGGAAATGCAATTATTAATAATAATGACATTCCAAATGAAAAAAACAATGAAGCTATCGGACTTGCTTCTAATTCTGTGATCAGCGGAATACAGCAAGCTATTTCCAGTGGTAATATAAAAGATATATTGTCTCTCTTCAGTGGTAAACAAGATGTCACACAAAATCCGGTTACACAAAATATACAGGGCAGTTTTATAGATCAGTTAAAAAGCAAATTGGGTTTAGATCATTCACAAGCGTCCAGCGCAGCTTCAGGCCTTATACCGGATGTTTTAAAAAATTTAGTACAAAAAACGAATGATCCTGGAAATAGTCAATTTAACCTGCAAAATATTCTAAACCAGGTAACAGGTGGAAAAACGTCCGGTTTTAATATGCAATCACTTTTAGATAAATATAAAAGTGGTGCGTTTGATGTAGATGGAGATGGAGACACAGACTTGCAGGATGTTATGGCTATGCTGAAAGGGAGCGGAAAAGAAGGTGGTGGATTAATGGATACAGTTAAAGGGTTTTTTAAATAATTTTAAAAACAATAAACCTCAATCAAAATTTATCATGAAAAAGTTTCATGCTTTTATCTTCACAATGTGTTTTTTAGTAATGAATAATTCTGCAGATGCACAGGTCTCCATTTCCCTGGGTGTCAAAGCAGGTTTAAGTATTCCCAATTTAAAATCTAAAGGAGATAATCCACTGGATAAAGGCTGGGAATCCCGTTCCGGCCTTTATGGCGGACTGGTAGCAGATGTGCATTTTTCCGAAAATTTTGCCATCACTACTGAATTGAATTATTCTTCCCAAGGTGGCAAGCGCACAGGCGCGCAAGCGATTCCAAATCCAAATCCACCCCCACAATACTTATATGCTGATTTTAAAAATATAGCTATCATCAATTATGCAGAAGTGCCGGTAATGGCCACGTATAAATTTAGTTCGGCTTCAAAAACGCATTTAATAGTACAGGGAGGTGTTTATGGTGGATTTTTACTTCGCGCCAAAAATGTATCCAGCGGTGAAAGCCTCATTTATCTTGATGAACAATTAACTATACCAGTACCTTTATCCCCCACTCAAAATTTTGACCATACAACTGATATCAAAGAAGATATCAAATCATTTAACTATGGTATTCAAGGTGCAGCGGGATTTACTTTTGATCTGGCATCTGGGTCAATACGAATTTTAGCCGGGGGTAATTATGGACTTACTTCTATTCAAAAAGACACAGCAAATGGTAATGATCATACCGGCGCTGTGACAGTAACAGTTGGTTATCTCTTTAATTTATAGTCGGCAAGCGCGTACCATTATATACCCAATGTGTAAATTATTATACACTTTGTTTATAGTAAGTAGTAATTTAAGCCAGAAATGCCTGATAACTTGAGTACTGAATTTGTCATGGAAAAGTAAAATTAAAAACACACTTACATATAACTTAATTCTATACAATACCCTGAATCCTGTAATTACGGGCATTTCATGGAAATCAGAAATTATAAGTAGAAAAATCGTGAGTGGCTTCCAATGTTTTTTATGATCTTTATAATTCTATTTAGAAATGATTTCCGAAGTTTGCAAAAGTTCTTTCTGTTTATATTTTCAGCCTTTTTGATTAACAATTAATTAAAAATTTCTGGCATCTCATTTGCAAAATCTATAAACAGAATAACAAATTTTAAATTTTATAAATCAACGATAGTAAATTTTCTCATAAGCAGTTAGTTTTGGTTGCGGCCCCTGTTTCTACAGGGGCTTATTTTTTTTATGCCTTAAGAAATAAATTGCCGCTGCATATCCTAAAAAAGCTCCGACTGCATCTGCTAGAATATCTGTAACATCGAAACTTCTTTCAATTGCAAAATATTTTTGAACATATTCCATTGATATACCATATAGAATACAAGCAATGGTGCAGTAAATGAAAATCCTTTTTGAAAAAATTGTCCGCCGTATAAAACCTAATATAAAGAGAAAATTCAACGTACTAAACAGCCCAATATGTACCCACTTATCAAAATAGATCAAAGTAAGAAATGGGTTTTTGGGAAGGTCATTTCCTGGGATGACCAATAAAATTGTCGTCAGAATTAACCATGAAATGGCTGGCAAATAATATTTAAAACCCTTCATTTTTTGTCGCAAATGTAGATAAATTGAAGCGCAACTGAATACATGAAAAGATATTCATCTGAAAATAGTGAGTATGCTATTTATACAAATAATTCCGATGATTGTGCAAAGCCATTAACGACAGATTTAGGTTTTCACCGGATACTACGCACGTCCATGTTGTTGAAGTGCCGGAAGTTTGTTGTACGGAATAGACTGTCTTTTAAATTTTTTATTTCTTTGTTGAGTATTTATTTTGATATATAAACTTCGCAACCCCATTTCAGATGAACAAATTCATTCAGGTAATAAGGAGCGGTCATATAAAAATTTCTAACTGCAATTATTTTGGAATTTTCTTCTATAAAGATTTTTAAAACATAAGATGGTGCAAATCCTCCTTGCTTTAGCATGAGGTAATAAAAGTTAGCATAATGAGTGAAATATATTAAACCATACATTTTGTTTTTAAAATCAACATCCGAAAAATTTATAATTTCAGGTGTCATTATTTTAAACTTTTTGCCTTCAAATTTTTTTATTGATAGATAAATTTTTGAAGGGATTTCTTTTTGGTTTTTAATATAAACCAGGTTTGAATCTGGTAAACTTCTAATATAATAACATAATGTATCTTTAGAATTCGGCTGAGCATTTAAATTACAAGGGAGAAAAAATAAGTTTAATAAAACCAGATATTTTAAATATTGAAATCGCATGCATTTTCATTTTAAAAATAAGCGAACAAAACTTCGCAAATTCAAAAAAACTACATACCAATTGTCCCTTTCAGAAAGACTTAATTTCTCCGGTTTGGCGGACGGTTTCCAGGCTTCCGGTTTTGCCTGTTTTGCGGATTTCCGGGACGCTGATTCGTTTTATTACGTTCACTTTTTTGTAAACTTTTCAACGTGATCTGGCCAACAACATCCACAAATTCATGCTTGTCTTCCTGGTTGCCTTTTCCGGCAGAAAGATCCACAGGTTTTAATTCTGTGACTTTCATATTCTTCGCATTCATTTTTTTAATCTCTATCACACGCTCAATAGCCAGTGGATAATGAATATTGCTTTGAGGCAACATATACCACATCAGGTTTTTGAAAATATCTTTTTTTACCAGGTTGGCCGTACCCATTTCAGTATACAATGATTCCGCATTTTCAGGAAAATGCTGGAGTGCATCCAGGTAAGTATCGAGTTCATAATTCAAACAGCATTTCAGCCTGCCACACTGCCCGCTTAGTTTTGCCTGGTTGATGGATAAATTCTGATAACGTGCTGCTGTTGTTGTGACACTTTTAAAATCTGTGAGCCAGGTACTGCAACAAAGTTCGCGACCACAACTGCCAATACCACCGATTTTCCCGGCTTCCTGGCGAATACCAATTTGCCGCATTTCCACTTTCACTTTAAACGCAGTAGCCAGTTCGCGTATGAGTTCGCGGAAATCCACGCGGTCATCAGCCGTATAAAAAAATGTCGCTTTTTTCCCGTCTGCCTGGAATTCCACTTCACTAAGTTTCATATCCAGTTTATATTTGTTGATGATTGCTCTGCTGATTGTGAGCGCTTCATTTTCTCTTTCCTTATTTGCAAAATAAAGGTCCAGGTCGCGTTCTGTACTGCGGCGAAGTATCCTTCTGATTTCCTGGTTCGTTTCCAATACACCTTTCTTTTTCAATTGAAGCCTTACTAATTCACCACTCAGGCTTACTGTGCCTACATCAATGCCACTTATACCTTCAACAGTAATATATTCTCCCTTTTCAAAATATTGCAACGTATTATTCCTGTAAAATTCTTTGCGGCTGCCATGTTGAAAACTAACTTCTATAATCTTACAAGAGCTTTCAGGGTCACTCATCGGCAGGTTCAATAACCAATCGTGCACATTCATTCTGTTGCATGAACCAGTATTGCAATCACCATTGCTTTTGCACCCGCCGGGGGCTCCTGTACCACAAGTTCCACATCCCATATAATTAATTTTAGAATGGTCAAATTTTTTAAAAAAATATTGCAGGAATGAAAAAAGAAAACCCAGGAGATTTAAATTAAAACCATGAAAGTAAACGCGGGTCATACCCGGCTATGAAAAATACAATCATATCATGTTGATATTTCAATGAAACCAATTTTATGTTTACTATTCAATTTTCCTGTAAAAAATTTCCTCCCGGAAATTTGTTTTTCTTTTCTCACAAATGTCAATACATCACAAGATTCAGCCTTGCAGCAAAATCCTAACCTGTCAAAATTAAGGTTTTCTCATCAATGATATGATACAACTTAATTGTGAGTGCATGAAAAAGTAATTTGGCATTGGCATTCCGCTCGATAAAATAAATGGCTTTTGTAAGTTCTGCACCAATTGCTTCTAATTGTTCTAGAGATGCCACTTTATTTAAACGCTTCGCAAAATCAATTTCTTTTTTCGAAGCTATGATTTCCGAAGAGCTTAAAATATTGATACGAATGGATATTCCACAAAGATGTAAAAAATAGCGCAGAAATTGTTTCTGTTTCTCCCTGCCTAGTTTGCTCATATCATCAATCCATTTAACCTGTTCAGTTAACCTTACTTTTATAGAATAATTTAGCCAATCAACTAAAATAGTTTGCCAGTCTTCATCTGATTCGCGGATAATTTGCAATGCTTCGCGATAATTTCCGGCAGCGATCGCTACTGCCTGGGATGCTATTTCCCTGCTAATTTCATATTTCTCTATAAGCGTTTCAATTAAAGCACCGGGCTCAATCGTTGGAATTTTTATTAATTGACAGCGGCTGACTATGGTTGGAAGAATCAAATCTTCTGATTCACTCACCAGGATAAATAGTGTATCCGGGGGTGGTTCTTCAATCAACTTCAATAATTTATTGCCCTCATTTTTTAAATATTCCGGCATCCACAGGATTAAAATTTTTAACCCAATTTCAAAACTTTTTAAACTGAGTATCCGGATAATCTCGGTGCATTCTTCTGCCGTAATATTGCCTTGCTGGTTTTCAGCTCCGATAAATTGCAGCCAGTCAAAAACGTTTGCGTATGGAGAAGTTTTCAAAAATTCCCGCCATTCATTTCCGTAATGAGCACTTACCGGTTTTGCAGTGGGCTTTTTAGGAATTACCGGATATGAAAAATGAATATCTGCATGAATGAATTGTTGGGCACGTATGCAGGAAGGACATTTCCCACATGAATCTTCGGGGAATTCACCGGTTTTTAAATCGTCCAAAACTTCTTCACCAAAGAGAGAAGTTGCGCCCTGAAAATTGTTATTTTTTCTTTTCTCACAAACAAGATATTGTGAGAATGCCAACGCCAATGGTAGAGCACCCGCTCCTTCTTTGGATAAAAATAAAAGCGCATGGCCAAGCCGGTTATTATTGGCCATTTCTCGTAATTGGCCGGCGATTTCATTTTGCCCGGGAATATCTTTGAATTGCATGTAAAAAAATTACAAAGTAATGCAGATTTTTACTGGAGATATTTTAATAATTCAGGGCTTTCCGGTGTTACATCGCTGTCGAAATGTGCCAGGAGTTTACCATTTTCATCTATAATAAATTTATTGAAATTCCAGCTGATTTTTGCATCAAGCACGCCATTTTCATTTTTATTACAGAGGTATTTATAAATAGGCGTTGTATTATCTCCCTTCACATCTACTCTTGTGGTAAGCGGGAAAGTAACTCCAAATTTGGATTCACAAAATGAAGCAATTTCTTTATTATCCTGGTATTCCTGTCCACCAAAATTATCCGAAGGAAAACCCACAATCACTAAATTATTTTTATGTGATTCATATAAACTTTCAAGGCCTTTATATTGGGGCGTGAAGCCACATTTTGAAGCCGTATTTACGATGAGAATTTTTTTGCCTTTATATTTTGAAAAATCAATCGTGCTTCCATCCAGGGCAGCAATTTTAAAATCATAGATCGTTATTGGCCGCGAAGGCGTTGTTACTTTTTCATTGGTATGCATGCTAAAATAGTTTGATAATAAAAAGACAAAAGGAAGGAATAAGAGTTTCATAAAAGTTTTTTTTAAGTAAAAGTAAAAGTACAAAAAATTTTAGGTGGAAAAATATAAATGGAATTTGTTTAACATACAAAAGTATCTGGCCAATGGCCTGGCCGTAAATTTTGCAATTACAAAAAAGGCTTATTAAATTGTAAAGCCAAGTGTTGCAACGCTAAGACTGGTACCGTGCGTTTTCAAAATTTCCATGCCGCAACTTTCGAGTGTAGCACCCGTGGTGATAATGTCATCTATAAGCAGGATATGTTTATTTTCAAGTGCTGCGGGGTCGATAACATTAAAAATATTTTGCATATTCTCCCAGCGGGCAACCCTGCTTTTTGTTGTTTGTGATTCAGTAAATATTTTCCGTTCGATCACATTTTCCAAAAGTGGAATATGCAGGCTTTCGGCAATTTTCCCGGCAAGAATAGCCGATTGATTGTATCCGCGTTTTTTTTCTTTGGCCTGGTTCAATGGAAGTG
>JBDTAN010000367.1:0-3762 GCA_039924585.1 Chitinophagaceae bacterium
CTTTTTATAAAAAAATATAAAACGTTGGCGTTGGCTTTTATTTAACTTAATTTGCAAAACAGAAAATTCATTACCGGTGAAGGCAAATAATTTGGAGTTCAATGGTTCATGGGCGATTGTCCTGGGTGGCTCCAGTGGTTTTGGCCTGGCAACTGTGGAAAAACTGTCCGCACATGGTATGAATATTTCAGCGCTTTACCGCGAAACGACTATTTCTGAAAAAAAATTAAAAGCCCATTTTGAAGCGCTTTCGAAAACCCACGATGTAATTATTGATGCACATAACATCAATGCACTGGATGAAACTGCGCGAAAACAATTTATCAAAAGCCTTGCAAAAAAATTGCACGAAAAGAATAAAGTTCGCCTGTTACTTCATTCGATCGCCCGGGGAAATTTAAAACCACTTATTTCAAATGATAAGCATCTAACCAAAAATCATGACCTTTTATCTGTTGAAGATATACAGCTTACGACATATGCCATGTCCACCAGTTTACTTGATTGGACACGTGCGTTAATGGAAGCAGAATTATTTGAAAATGATGCACGTATTATCGGTTTAACGAGTGAAGGTGCACATAAATTCTGGGACGGTTATGCTGCAGTTTCTATTGCCAAATCATCGCTGGAAAGCCTTGCTGCGTTTATGGCTGTAGAATTAGGCAGTTATGGTTTAAGAACAAATTTGATACAAGCCGGAATTACGGAGACGCCTTCGTTGAACAGAATTCCCGGCAGTGAAAAATTACTGGCCATTGCTAAAAAAAGAAATCCATTAGGCAGGGTCACACTCACTACGGATGTGGCGGATGTAATTTATCTTTTATGTAAAAAAGAAGCAGCCTGGATCAATGGTTCATTGATTCATGTAGATGGCGGAGAACATTGCCGTTAAAAGAATTGATGAATAAAACAGCACCTTGAAATGCACGAAGAGATCATAGAATTATTGCCATATAAATCCAGTTTTAAATTTGTTGATCATATTTCAGCACTCAGCACCGAAGGGATTACTGCGGAATATACATTAAAGAAAGATGCATTTTTTTATGAAGATCATTTTGTAAATAATCCTGTAACACCCGGCGCCATCATCACGGAAATTATGGCGCAATGTGGTTTGGTAGCATTTGGAATTTATCTTTTAAAAGATGAACACAAAATACAGGAAAATAATTATTTTCCCCTGCTTACTTCCGTGGATATTTCTTTTTTAAAAATGGTTTTACCGGGCGAAAAAGTAGTGATCATTTCTAAAAAAATATATTTTCGTTTTAATAAATTAAAATGCTTTGTAGAAATGCAGAATCAACATGGCGAAACAATCGCTAAAGGAAATTTTTCCGGCATTATTCAACAAGCTGATTTAAAAAAATTACAAGGATGAATCGTCGTGTCGTCATAACAGGTTTAGGTGTTATTTCTCCAAACGGAAATGGCGTACCAGAATTTTTACATGCCATTGAGCATGGAATTACAGGGATCAAATTTATTCCTGAATATGAAAATTTAAAATTCAATTGCCAGGTTTGTGGCCTGCCGGATTTTAAACTCGAGCAATTAAAAAATTACATTTCAGAGACCAGTTTATACGGACTCAAAGGCCAGGCCATTGCACTCGGCATTAAAGTTGCCTTAGATGCATGGATGGATGCTGGAAATGAAATTACAACGAAGGAAACACTATGGGAAACAGGCTGTGTTTTTGGTAGTAGTGTAGCAGATACGGCGGTCATCAAAAATGCGATCACGAGGGTTGATGCGAGAGAATCTAAAAAATTAGGTTCGCGTGTGGTAGAACAAATCATGAATAGTGGAATTACCGCGTATATTTCCGGGCGGTTGGGATTGGGGAATAAAGTCATCAGCAATTCATCCGCATGTGCAACGGGTACACAAGCCATTATTATGGGATATGATTATATCAAATCCGGGAAAGCAAAAAGAATGGTTGTAGGCAGCAGTGAATATGTGGATTCTTATATTTTTGGTGCATTTGACTCGATGCGAATTTTATCACGTAAATTCAATGACGATCCCGGGAAAGCTTCGAGGCCAATGAGTAGTACTGCAGGCGGTTTTGTTCCTGGGTCCGGTGCGGGCGCATTAATCCTGGAAGATTTGGAGTTTGCATTGGCACGGAATGCGCCCATTTATGCAGAAATAAAAGGTGCTTGTAATAATTCGGGCGGACAAAGAAATGGTGGAACAATGACTGCACCAAGTGCTGAAGGTGTTATACGCTGTATTCGTGAAGCGATTGATGAAGCGTGCATTGAACCAAAAGAAATTGATTTGATTTGTGGGCACTTAACGGGCACGACTGTTGATAAATTAGAAATTGACAATTGGGTAAATGCACTGGCATTGGATAAAGAAAATTTCCCCCCGGTCAATTCACTGAAATCCATGACAGGCCATTGTTTGAGTGCAGCTGGATCAATTGAAACGGTGGCTGCGGTGTTGCAATTAAAACATGGTTTTGTGCATCCAAATGTCAACCTGGAAGATCCGAATCCGGAGATTGTAGAACTCGTGGGTGAAAAGAATTTACCCACAAAAAAGGTGGAAAAGGAAATTAATGTCGTTGCAAAGGCTAATTTTGGCTTTGGAGATATTAATGCTTGTTTGATAATATCAAAATATAAACAGAATGGATAGAAAAAGTATTTTAGCTGAGTTAAAGAAAGTGCTGGCGCCTTATACGGAAGACAAAGGCTTGCTGAATAGCATCAATGAAGAAACGGATTTAATTAAAGATTTAAAAATAAACTCTGCAAATCTTGTAGATGTGATCATCGACGCCGAATCAAAGTACAATATTGAAATAGATATGGATTCCGCTGAGAAAATGTTCCGTGTAGGAAATATCATTGATGTAATCAATGAAAAAATGAAGGCCACGAGTTGACCAGTACGGGCAATGATATTGTATCGCTCCAAAAAATTGACAAAGAGCGTACTGCACAATATCGTTTTTATTCCAAAATTTTAGTGCCTGCTGAGCGCGATCTTTTTGATCATGCGCCATTAGCAATTCCATTTGAAAATTATGTATGGTTGTTATGGTCGGTAAAAGAATCCGCGTATAAATATTTTCAAAGATTGGAAAGCGAATTACTATTTTCTCCATTAAAGTTTGTAGTGAGTGAAATTAATATTCAACAAGAAAAAGAAGATTCAACAAATACAATTTTTACCGGGCGGGTAATTTTTGACAATCATACTTTATACTTTTTATCCGACTACAATGAAGTACGAATACATACGATCGTGCATCATGAAAATAATTTTGATAAAATCCGCAGTGGTATCACAGAAATTCAAAGTGAAAAGTATGCGGACCAATCTGCTGCTGCAAAAGAATTACTCAAACAAGATTTAGAAAAATATTTCACCGGAAAAATTTTGATAGAAAAAAGTGAAGCCGGTTATCCTGAAGTTTTTTGCGATGGGAAAAAAATGGATATGGCGGTTTCGCTTTCGCATGATGGGTTTTGGGTGGGTTGGGTGGTGGTGGGATTAAAACCCAATAGTTAAATTTCTATACCTATAAATTGATAAATGATTAATAGACTTTTTATACTTAATTCATACTTTATAATTGTTTAATACTATAAGTTTATGACAGAAAAACAAATTGAACGCGTACAAAACAAAATTAAAAAATACAAAAAAATCCTGGCAACAGATAGAAGATTGTGTGGCGGATATTATGATGATAGCAGAGGAATACGTTATTTGCCTCTTGAGCAATTT
>JBDTAN010000368.1:0-3285 GCA_039924585.1 Chitinophagaceae bacterium
ACTTAAAGTCATGAATGGTGCGGATAAATTTGAACCCATGGCTTTGGCCTTTTTATCCAGTTTTGAATATTGTGCAGCTACTTCATAACCATCATCGCTGTTCATTAAACCTGCAATAGGCAAAGACAAAATTTCTTCTTCATTTTTATCTACACAACAAATTCCACCTTTGTGTTTGATGATCAAGTTTATCGCCTGGATAATAGATTCATCGTCAGCACCAACTGCAATAATATTATGTGAATCATGTGCCACTGAACTTGCAATAGCACCTGAAACAATACCGAAATTTTTTATAAACGCAATAGCCGGAGGCGCTTTCGCGTAACGGTTTACAACAACAATTTTTAAAATATCATTTTCAATATCACTCACAATTTTTGTATCATTCACTTTTGGTTGAAAAAATAATTTATTGGTAATTAACTCCCCATCTATCGCTTCTATAACCGGAATTTTTTCCTGCACGGAACAAGGATAAACAATATCATTCACTGAAATTGGTTCACAATTAAAATGATTGATAGGTTCTACATGCACTGATGGCAATAATGTTTGTTTATTTTCAGCAACTAATTGTCCGCCGATAAAAGTTTGAAATACATCAAATTCCACCAAATCTTCTACCACGATAAAATCTGCTGCATCACCGGCACGCAATAAACCTATATCTAATTGATAATGTGCAACCGGATTTATACATGCAGCAGCAATCACATTAAATATAGGAATACCCGCTGCCACAGCGCGTTTACAAAGTTGATTGATATGGCCTTCCACCAGGCTGTCCGGATGTTTATCATCACTGCAAAACATCATTTGCTGCGGATGACCTTTCAGCAATGGAATCAACGCATCAAAATTTTTCGCCGCGCTTCCTTCGCGGATAATAATTTTCATACCACATTTTAATTTCCATGCAGCTTCTTCCAAATTAAAACATTCATGATCTGTGCTGATGCCGGCATCAATATATTTTTTAGCATCATCTCCTGAAAGTCCCGGTGCGTGGCCATCTACTGGTTTGCATGCCAATTTAGCCGCTGCTATTTTTTTCAACACTTCTTCATCTCCATGTAACACGCCGGGAAAATTCATCATTTCACTTAAGTAAAATATTTCCGGCTTAGCCAATAATTTTTTAATGTCATTACTGTTGAGTGTCGCACCTGCTGTTTCGAAAAGTGTTGCAGGCACGCAGGATGGTGCGCCAAAATAAAAATGAAATGGAGATTGCTTTGCATTATCCAACATAAATTGCACACCATCCATTCCGCACACATTCGCGATTTCATGCGGGTCACTTACCGTAGCAATTGTTCCATGCACAACCGCGAGCCGCGCAAATTCTGTTGGCACCAGCATACTACTTTCAATATGCACATGACTATCAATAAAGCCAGGCATAATAAAAGAAAGTTTTGTATCAACCGGCAAATTTGTTTTTTCAATTTTAGTGATCAATCCATCTTTCACAAAAATTGTTGCGGGTGAAATAGTTTGCGCAAAAGCATCTACCAAATTTCCATATAATGAGAAAAAAGTATCCAGTTTTTGAAATTTAAATTTTTATAAAAAAAGAAGTTCATTAAACCAATTGAACAGGCTCAGCAGTTTCAACAATCCCTTTTTCATCTTTAAAAAAGATCATAAAAATAACTAATACAAATGCTGCTATCGCTGCGGGAATGAGCCAGATAGTGCGCCAGTCGTGCATATTCTCACCAATCTTATAATTGGAAGTTACCAGCCCGGCAATCCAGAAACCGATCAACATTCCCACTCCATAAGTTGCCAGTGTAATCAAACCTTGCGCAGAAGATTTAATAGCAGGCCCGGCTAATTTATCTGTATAAATTTGTCCTGTTACAAAAAAGAAATCATAACAAACGCCATGCAGTAAAATACCGAGGTATAAGAATGAAACGAATGAAGTCTGCGCATCACCATAAGCAAATAACGCATAGCGTAATACCCAGGCGAGCATACCAATAAGCAGCATCTTTTTCACGCCCAGTTTTCTAAAAAAGAATGGCATCACGATCATGAAAAAGAATTCGGAAGCTTGTCCAATGGTCATCTTGCTGGCTGCGTTCGCAAGGTTTATTTCATTCAAAAATAAATTTGCTTCCTGGTAATAAAATGCAAGTGGAATGCAGATCAGTAAGGATGAAATAAAAAATACGAGGAAGTTTTTATTTTTCAATAAGCGCAATGCTTCAAGACCCAGAATATCACTTAATGAAACTTTTTTACCGGCAGATGCAGGCGGCGTTTTAGGAAGCATAAAACTAAAAATTCCTAATAATGCAGAAGCATACGCAGCCATTTTAAAAGTGTTGGCCAGTGAATTTGTTTGTTCCCAGGCAAACCAACCAATCGCAAGCCCTGCAACGATCCAGCCGATAGTACCCCAAACACGCAGCGTAGCAAATTCTTTTTCCGGATTGGATAATTGACGGAAGGAAACAGAATTCACCAATGCCAATGTGGGCATATACATAATCATATAAATTAAGACATACGGATAAAATGATTCAAAATTTTGCTGCACGGAAAGGGTGTATAACAAAATAGCGCCTACAATATGCAGAAAACCCAAAATCTTTTGCGCATCAAAAAAACGATCGGCAATGAGACCAATGATGAATGGCGCGATGATGGCGCCAAGTGATTGTGTGCCATACGCCAGCCCATTTTGCACATCTGTTGCCTGCAAGGTTTTGCCCAGGTAAGTGCCCATAGTTACGAACCAGGCACCCCAGATAAAAAATTCCAGGAACATCATAAAAGACAACTGAAAACGGATTGCTGGTTTCATATTATTGAGGGTTTTGGGTGTGCTGTATTTTTTAATATGCGCAAAAAATGAATATCAAAACTAAATGTTTTTAATTAAAACTGTAAAGTAAATGAAGTGCCCTGTCCTACCACCGAATGTACCGAGATACTGCCTTTATGAAGTAACATGATTTGTTTACAAAGGCTCAAGCCAATACCACTCCCGGTTTTCCGCGTACTAAAAAAAGGTACAAAAATTTTATCCATCAATTCTTCAGGCATACCCGCGCCATTATCTGAAACCTTTATAATAGTTCGGTTATTTTGATTGATATAAGCAGATAAAGTAATTTTTGGTGCGGCAATATCTTTTACCGCTTCCATGGCATTTACCATTAAATTAATCAGCACCTGTTCCAGCAAATTGATATCAGCTTCAATCATAATGGAAGTGTCTTTCAAAATAATTTCGAGCTCAATGTTTTTTTGTTTGAGCATGGGTTG
>JBDTAN010000369.1:0-2993 GCA_039924585.1 Chitinophagaceae bacterium
CCAGGTTGGCTGCATAAGGCAGTTTCCAGTATTGATAGTTTAACTGGTTAAGATTAAAACGGCTGACACCATTATGCCCGGTAATCCAAAAATTGCCATTATTATCCGCAAATAATTCACCCACCCCTCCCGGCAGATTGTTTTTATTGTTAAGGCCGTTATTAAATATTACAGGTGAGTTATCTTTTTGTAAAATGGATAGCCTATCATCGGTGCTTGAGATCAAAGCATCATCATTCATTATTATATTGCCGGCTAAATATTTATTTACTCTGCGCTGTAGTTTAAGATAAGTGGGGTTTGTGACGTTATAGCTTAACGTAAAAATACCGTTGAAATAATTTCCCATGTAAACCATTGCCTTCGTTGTATCAACCCACGAAATAGCATACCCATCGTTATTGCCAAAAACCGCTTCGTCTATTTTCCATTCTTCCATTTTTTTTTCAGCCAGCCAGTAACAAACTGCTCTGTGATTGTTAGAAAAAAGCACATTGTTATTTCCCAAATAATTAATAGATACAATTCCCTGCATAGGATTATTTACAGAGTCAATCACCTGCAGATTCATGTTGACGAAATAGGTTTTACCAGGACAAAGAATACCAATAAGATTTTTATTTAAAAAAGATAGGAATGCCTCTTTTTTATTTTTCCAAAATTCAGGAGGTGCATATTGCTGATGGTTAAAAGGGTTTAGCATCCATATTTTGGTCCTGCTGTTAAATACTAAATGGTGGTTTTTAAGTTCTATACAATTATCTACATTATCATAAGGCATGCTGTTACTATCAGCCCGGCTATGGTTATAAACTGTAAATTGATGGCCATCAAACCGCACGAGTCCCTGCTCTGTGCTCATCCAGATAAAACCCCGGCTGTCCTGGATGATACTTCTTACCACATTGCTTGGCAGGCCATCGGCCACTGTGTAATTCGTAAAACGCAAAGGTGCTTCAATGGTTTGCCCCGAAATTATTCCAGGCAAAAAAAACGATGCAATAAAAAAAATAATTAGTTTCAATATTTAAAAGTAATAATTAGTTGGTTGATCTAATTATTACTTTTAAATAAAGTTGACTCTTCCCTGAAAATAAGGGACAATTGTTGCAAATATGAATAGTCCTTACCATCAAATTTCACAGACATAAAACACATGAAAAGCTTTCGGCAGAAAAAATAATAATTTGCGAAAAACAAGTGAAAAGTTTACCTGTTCTCAAACCCATATCTCATTGCCGCCTTAAGAATATCAATGTTTATATCTTTCAGCGTTTTGAACTTAATACAATAACCACTAATGCTTGCCTTACCTAATTTTTCTCCATAGGTTTTGGCTAAAAAGGTTTTATCTTTAATACCCATTATATACACTGAGATGCCAGTTGTGTTTGAACTCAGGCCAACCAGGTAAAACTCTTTGGTTGATCCATCCGCATATTTTATGATGTAAGAACCGTATCCAATATTCGGATTTGAAATAGTTTTGCCTTCACTGTTTTTGCCATCGAGGAACCATAATTTACATGCAGGCATTATTTGCAGAATGATGCGGTGCATCGCTTTCAAGTCGCTACGTTTTAGTTCAGGTTGACTGGAAATATATGTTGCTATTTGTTCTTGTACACTCATATAAATTTTTTGTTCTCTGTGATGGAGTATGTTTTTCTTTATGCTTTGGGGTCAAAATCTACAATCCATTCAATTCCATATTTGTCTCTAAACATACCAAAATATGTACCCCATGGACTATCACCAATAGGCCCTTCTATTTGCCCTCCTGCTGAAAGCCCACTAAATAATCTGTCAGCTTCTTCTTTACTTTCCGCGCTTATGACTATTTTACTTCTGTTCTCATTTTCATTTGTTTTTCCCATAATTTCCGGAACATCATTTCCCATCAGCGCATTACATTTCCCGACAGGCAAAGCAATATGCATGATTTTATTTTCTTCGTTTTCCGCAACTTTGAAACCAGTACTTGCAAGGTCTTTGAAACGTATAAATTTTGCGAACGCTCCGCCAAATACTGATTTGTAAAAGGTAAATGCTTCTTCTGCATTTCCGTTGAAATTAATGTGAGGATTGATACTTGTCATGATTTTTGTTTTTAGATTGTTGTTTTGTTTATTGTGTTTGTTTTGAAATTTCTTTAAAGTGTATATCAATTTTTTGCTAAAATGGCCAGCAATTTTTCCAGGTAATTCAAGGTCATCGTAAATCCTCCCTGGAAACCCATTTCAATCATCTTCTCCATGCGTTCAAGCGATTCATTATAAATTGAAATACTCACTTTTGTCGTTCCGTTTTGTTCACTGAAATTAAGGTCCCAATCAGAGGCGGGCAATTCGGGGTTTTCATCTTTGTCAGCAAAAGCATTTGACATTTTGAAATTAGTTGTTGGACTAATGAAAATATATTTCTGAACAGACCAATGTTCATCACCTTCGGGGCTTACCATCGCATAAAATCTTCGCCCACCAACTTTGAAATCCATAAATTTTGTTTTTGATTCCCAGGGCTTCGGTGCCCACCATTGGTCAAGAATTTCTTGTTTGGTAAAAGCATCCCAAACCAGGGAAAGTCCGGCATCAAATTCCCTGTTTATAAATACCGTTTTTGTTGCTTTGTCAACGGTAAAATCAAATAGCAAATTGTTGTTTTCCGCCTGGCGGGATTTCTCTGTGTTCAACATTTTTCTTTTTTTTAATTGGTTATAAATTTTTTCAAGCGATTTGGATAATCTATCCCATTGTGTCCAATAATTTTTCCAGGTTATTTAAGGTCATGGTAAAGCCTTCCCTGAAGCCTTTTTCCACCATCATTTCCAATATGGCCGGCGTTGTATATTTTATAGAAATTCTTACCGTTGTCACTTCGTTTTCTTCACTAAAATCCAGGTTATTTTCTGAACCATAAAATTCCGGATTGATCGTTTCATCTTTGTCGCTAAAGCCGGAAATATATTGGAAATTTGTGATCGGAGAAATTGA
>JBDTAN010000370.1:0-5309 GCA_039924585.1 Chitinophagaceae bacterium
AAAATTTTACCGGCACTCTTTCAGACTTTCATCATTTATATGAAGAAAATAATGACTGGCTTTTCGGTCATTTTTCTTACGTTTCGCAAACTGAAAAAGAAAAGGAAAAAACTCATGACGGATTTGATAATATATTTTTTTTTCAGCCGCAGGCCGTTTTAATATTAAAAAAAAATATACTGACTATAGAAACGATCAACCATTCGCCGGAAGATGTGTTTCATGCAATTCTGCAACAGGAAAACATTTCCCTAAAAATAAATAATGATCAAAAAATAAATATCCGGGCAAATATAGAAAAGGAAGAATACATTTCTATTATTCAACAACTCAGGAAAAATATTCATCGCGGTGATTGCTATGAAATTAATTTTTGTATTCAATTTTTTGCAGAGAATTATTCTCTTGATCCGCTGGAGACTTTCAAAAATTTATTAGCGGTATCGCCCAATCCATTTTCCTGTTTGTATAAAAATGAACACAACTTTTTGATCTGTGCCAGCCCGGAACGTTTTTTACAAAAAGAAGGGAAGCAAATTATTTCACAACCAATTAAAGGCACGGCACGGCGCGATTTACAAAATAAAAGGAATGATGCATTACAAAAAAAATTGTTGAGCGAAAGCCGCAAAGAACAAAGTGAAAACGTGATGGCTGTAGACCTTGCACGAAATGATTTATCCCGGTTTTGTGAAGAAGGATCTGTGCAAGTTTCCGAGCTTTTTGGTATTTATAGTTTTCCGCAGGTATATCAAATGATTTCTACTGTTGAGGGAATTGTACCAGTAAATATCAACCTGGCGGATATTATAGATGCTGCATTTCCTATGGCTTCCATGACCGGTGCACCCAAAAAGAAAGTGATGGAACTTATCAGGCAATATGAAAAAACGAATCGTGGAATTTTTTCCGGAACAGTGGGTTATATAACTCCGAAAAAGAATTTTGATTTCAACGTGGTAATCAGGAGCATCGTTTATAATGCTAAAACAAAAAGCCTTTCATTCCCGGTTGGCGGTGGAATTACCTGGCTGAGTGAGCCGGAAAAAGAATATGAAGAATGTGTTTTAAAAGCAAGTGCAATTATGAAAATCCTCGGGTATCGCTTGCCTTATTTAATCCTATAAATTAATTTAACATTTCCGAAGCCTTTCGTATATGAGATTCTTTTACTTTTGATCTACTAAATATTTCGTACATAAAATTTTTGATTATGAATAGCAAAAAAATCGGGCTGGCGTTATTACTTATGTCATTGGTTTTTTCCATAAAATCCCAGGCCCAGGACAACCCAAATGACAATAGTAAAAAAACGGAGCGCATTATCATTACACAAAAAAACGGGCCTATTGATAAAATGTCCATTGAAGTAAATGGAGATCAGATTACCATAAATGGAAAGCCTGCGGCTGACAATAAAGATGTTGACATTACCATCATGAAAGATGGGGATGGCGGCATGTTCTTGGGTGCGCCAGGTGCACCTGGAATGCCTTTTGGAATGCCATTCGGTGATGGAAATATGAAAGGCAAGGGAAATTTTTTCTTTAATAATAATAGTGGCACAAAAGCTTTCCTGGGAGTAATGTCTGAAGCAAATAAAGATGGAGCACGCATTACAGAAGTTACAGAAAATAGTGGTGCAGATACTGCAGGTTTGAAACAAGGTGATATTATTACAAAAGTTGGTGATACAAAAATTGCCAGTCCTACTGATTTATCAGTAGCAATTGAAAAATATAAACCCAATGACAAAGTGATGATTAGCTTTATGAGGGATGGAAAAACTTCTACTGTTACAGCAACGCTGCATGCGAATAATATGCGTGTATTTGCCTGGAAAGATTTAGATAATTTAAAAGGTTTTTCTATGCCAAATATGCCAAACCTAGATGGCATACAGGGTTTTGATTTTAATCGCAATAAAATAAAATTGGGCGCGCAGGTACAGGATATGGAAGATAATTCTGGTGTGAAAATTTTGAATACAGAAAAGGATGGAGCAGTTGAAAAAGCCGGCCTGCAAAATAATGATGTGATCTCAAAAATTAATGATACAAAAATCTCATCCGTAGATGATTTGAGAAATATGCTGAAAACAATAAAAGAAGGTGACAGTATACAACTTACTTTTATAAGAAACAATAATTCTAAAACAGTTAGCATAAAATTTCCCAAAGAATTAAAAACCATGAATCTTTAAATTTTTAAAAAAATATAAATTTGAAAAAGCCATTCTATAGAGGATGGTTTTTTTTGGAATGGACTAATTAAGAGAATCCTAATTATTAGACAATTTAATGGCAAATCCATTGCTACGGCTTAGTTTTGCTGACTTACATGAATAGTGAAACTGAGAAATATGAAGCCGTTATTGGGCTCGAAATACACGCCAGGCTTGCGACAAATTCGAAACTTTTTTGCGGCGATGCAAATAGCTTTGGCGCAGCACCCAATACGCAAGTCAGTGAAATTTCTCTGGCACATCCGGGCACACTGCCCGTTTTAAATAAAGAAGCAGTTTTGTTTGCCATTAAAATGGGCATTGCCTGTAATTGTGATATTGCTGCATACACTTTTTTTGCACGTAAAAATTATTTTTACCCGGACTTGCCAAAAGGTCACCAGGTGACACAACATACATCACCTATTTGCAAGAATGGATATGTTACAATTAAGACCGAAAAATATACAAGAGAAATATTTTTGAACCGCATCCATCTCGAAGAAGATGCAGGAAAAAGCCTGCATGAAATGAATGAGCAATTTACCTATCTTGATTTTAACCGTGCGGGTACACCACTCATAGAAATAGTTACAGAGCCTGTTTTACATTCAGCGGAAGAAGCCTACCAGTTTATTGCGGAAATACGAAGGCTTGTGCAATGGATTGAGATATGTGATGGCAATATGGAAGAAGGAAGCCTTCGCTGTGATGCGAATATTTCTATTCGCCTGAAAGGTTCAAAAAAACTGGGCACCAAAGTAGAAGTTAAAAACCTTAATTCACTTCGGTATGTAAAAAAAGCAATTGATGTTGAAATTTCGAGATTGATGCAGCTTGCAGAAAATAATGAGAAGATTATACAGGAAACGAGGAGTTATGATGCAGCTTCAAATACTACCTTTTCAATGAGGACAAAAGAAGATGCAGATGATTACCGCTATTTTCCTGAACCTGATCTTCCTCCCATAAAAATTAGTACTGCTTTTTTAGAAAAAGTAAAAAAAGATTTGCCTGAATTACCCCGGGCAAAAATAAAAAAATATTCTACGGAATATAATCTGTCTGACTATGATACAGAACGTTTATGTGCAGACAAACAGGTTGCCATTTATTTTGAAGATGTGGTGAAATATTCAACGAATTATAAAGCGATTGCCAACTGGATTACTGGCCCTTTCCTGCAATATTTGAATGATCAAAAAATGGATTTTTCCGAGAATCCATTGTCGGCGAACAAACTTGCGGAAATCATTTTACTGGTGGAAGAAAATAAAATGAATTTTTCCACTGCAGCATCAAAATTACTACCTTATTTGATGGAGCATAAAAATGTGGATACGCTGAAAGCCGCTTTCACTCAGGGCTGGTTGCAGGTAAATAATACGGATGAATTGGAAGGTTGGATAAATATAGTTTTAGAAAGTATGCCTGAAAAAGTAAAGGAGTACCGAAAAGGTAAAAAAGGTTTGATCGGTTTGATGATGGGTGAAGTAAAAAAATTAAGTAAGGGAAAAGCTGATCCTGTTTTAGCAATAAAAATACTTGAAGAAAAATTAAAAGAAAAAAATTAAAATAAGATAAAGAAAAGATTATGAAAAATATTTACAGGGTTTTTATAATGGCCATTATTGCATTTTCATGTAAAAATTCCGACTCCGGAAGCTTTACTATTAGCGGCAACATAAAAGGTGCGCCTTCGGATTCCGTTTACCTGGAAAAAGTTTCTTATGATACCAAAGAGCCATCCATTCTGGATTCAGCTATCCTGGATAAATCCGGGAATTATTCAATGAAAGGAAATGCCACTGAACAAGGCCTTTTTCTAGTTACATTGAATCACATACCTGCCGGCATTTTCATAAATGATGGTAACACAATCACTTTAAATATTAACCTGGATGGATTCAGGCTGCCAGAAATTGGAGGAAGTGAAGCCACGAAAGATCTGTATACTTTTATCAATTCTTACCGTGCTAAAGATTCCACACTTTCTGGCATTTATTACCAGGTTGATTCTTTGAGTACGCACCCCGGGAATGATACACTTGTGCAATTAATGAAAACCCGGGGTATGGAAGAAATGGCCGCAATGAATAATAATACTAAAAATTTTATTGCAAAATCTAATAACCCGGCTGCAGTATATTATGCATTGTATATGGCACGTGCTACCATGCAGGAAGATGTCCTCGATTCACTTGTAACAACTGCCTTATCCAGATTTCAAAATCATACCGGCCTGCTGGCATTCAAAACCAATCTTACTAAGAAAAGTGATGCATCACAGGAACCGACTGGCGGTAATTCATTACTCAATAATCCCGCACCTGATCTCACTATGCCGGATGTAAACGGGAAACCAGTGAGCATTCATGACTTCAAAGGAAAATTTGTACTTGTAGATTTTTGGGCAAGCTGGTGTGGGCCTTGCCGCCAGGAAAATCCAAATGTAGTTGCAGCATACAATCAGTTTAAAGATAAAAATTTTACTATACTTGGCGTTTCCCTGGATAATGATAAAGCTGCGTGGCTGGACGCTATAAGAAAAGACGGGCTCAACTGGAACCAGATGAGTGACCTGAAGCAATGGGAAAGTGAGGCTGTAACGGCTTACCAGTTTGAAGGCATTCCATTTAATGTACTTATCAATCCTGATGGAATTATTATCGCAACAAATTTAAGAGGCCCGGCTTTGCAACAAAAGCTGCAGGAAGTATTAAAATAAAAACATTTTTCTGCTTTAAAAAAGCTTTATTACTTTTTCTTCTTGGATGAAAGATCCCGGATCAGAATTGGTAACAAAACGAGATTGGCTACTGTTGCGGTTATCAACGTGATTGAAGTAAGCCAGCCTAAAGCTTTTGTGCCACTGAAATCACTGAAACAAAAAATTATAAATCCTGCTATAAGCACCATTGAAGTATATAAAATGCTGATACCTGTATGCTGAATGGTAGCCTTTAATGTTTGATCAATGTCATTTCCATATTCAGGCAACTCCTGTTTGTAGTTTACCAAAAATCGAATCGTGACATCAATAGCGATTCCCAATGCAATGCTGAAAATAAGGACTGTTGAGGGT
>JBDTAN010000371.1:0-3620 GCA_039924585.1 Chitinophagaceae bacterium
ATTGATGATATCCTGGAAAGTAAAATTTTTATTGGCGACCTGGTTGAAGTAGGGTAATAATAAAAGTGCAATTCCAAAAGCGCAAAGCATAGCAAAAAAAGTGAGTAAAACAGATTCCGTTAAAAACTGTGCGACCAATTGTTTTTTAAGAGAGCCGAGTACTTTGCGTATGCCCACTTCCCGCGCACGTTTCATAGCTTTCGCAGTCGAGAGGTTGGTGAAATTGATACAGGCTAATAATAAAATAAAAATGGCCAGCGCTGAAAAAATATACACATATTGAATATCACCATTCGGCTCGAATTCATATTTTGTATTTGAATAAAAATGAATGTCTCGAAGTGGTTGGAGTGAAAATACAAAATTGTTCACAGATTTCTGCGCTTCGGCCAGGCTCACGCCCATGTCGTGTTGTATTTCAGGCACCACATTTTTTGCTACTAATTGTGGAAATTTTGTTTCGAGTTTTTTGGGATCCGTATTTTTATTGAGTAATAAATAAGTATAAAAACCCACATTGCTCCAGGTATTTCTTTCAGCATATTCATTGCCTGTCAATGTCATAAAAGCATCAAAATGGAAATGCGAATCGTTGGGTATTTTATCATATACACCCGTCACTTTATATAATACTGCCGGTATACCAACCGCTAAAGATTTTCCCATCGCCTCTTCCGTATTAAAATATTTCCGGGCAAATTCTTTTGAAACTACAATTGTATTCGGTGCTTTCAATGCATCCGTTACATTTCCTTCTAAGAAAGGAATAGAAAACATTTGCAGAAAATTGGAATCTGCAATCGCGATATTTTCTTCTTTGAATTGCTTGTCATTATATTTTATAAAATCTATTGCTCTGCTTACACGTGCAGAAGATTTGATTTCAGGGAAGGCTTCTTTAATTCCATTTCCAACAGCGGCATCAACCATTGGATAAACGTCCACACTGCCATTGCCGGTTGAAGTTAATAAGACACGGTATATATTTTTTGATTCGGTCGGATAGGTGTCATAGTTCAATTCATTGAAAACAAAAATTGCAATCAGCATAAAGCAGGCAAGGCCCATTGCCAGGCCAAAAATATTGATGAAGGAAAACACTTTATTTTTCCGGATATTCCTGAATGCAGTATTTAAATAATTTTTAAGCATACGTTTTTTGTATAGAGGTTTGGCCCGAATTTTTTGCTAAAAATTGGTAGCCAAAATCCCGCCGCATCCATATCTATTGATTTCTAAAGATTTAGATAATCATCTAAAATAGAAGTGTGCGGTTTTGATACAGAAAGTGTACGGTTTTGAGCAGGTTAGAATGAAGGAATTAAAAAAATTAATTAAAATCCTTCCAGAAATTATTCATACAATTTTTGCTTGTGTTCACTAAAATAGATCTTGCGTTTAGTTTTTTTCAGAACCTGCATGGTCACTTCACTTCCATCGGGAGCAAAATCTTTTTTATACACATCAAAATCTTTATTCGTGCCATCTGTAGAAAGATTTTTGTAAAATATTTTTGCATACTTCACTACTTCATTGACAAGTTTGGTCAACTTCGCCGAAGGGATTTTATTTGCCAGGCTCAAAGGATGAATACCTGCACGATAAAGTGCTTCATTGCGAATTTTATTTCCCACACCGGTAAAAATATTTTGATCCATCAAAATATCATCAATAGGTTTTTCACCCTCATCCCTGACTAATTTTTTTACATGCGCTTTATCGAATTGCCCGCTTAAGATATCAGTGCGCCAGTCATAGATCTCTTCAATGGGTTCAGTCAATTTTTTTGCCCTTACAATATAGCCATTGATTTCGCCCTTTGTAAATTCCAGGAAAAAAGAACGGTTCACTTTTTTACGTTCATTGATCAATACATCGCCAAATAAACCGAGGTGTATGCGCACGGCTCCATTTGTAAAAATTAAAAGTAAGTGCTTGCCCCAGGTTTCTATATCCAGTAATTTTTTGCCTTTGATCCATGCGGTTGGCATTTCACCAGAACCACCGGCATTTTTTACTATTTTATTTTTGAAAGGCTGGAGTTGGTCTTTCAAATGTAATATGGACGGGCCTTCTGGCATAGGTATTTAATATTATGAATTGAAATTAATAATAGGAACGCTTTTTTATTCAGCAATAATTTTGCCTAAAATTCCCTGCTGAATTTTCTCCTTATCATTTTTATTTTCATAAGTAATTATTAATTTATCATTCTGTAGAATTACTGTTGAACCATCCGGCTGTAGATATTTGTCATCTCTTTTAATCAATACAATTAAAGAAGATTCGGGAATGTTCAATTGAAATATTTTTTTACCTGCAATATTTGGATTGTCCTTAATATCAATTTTGAAAATTTCATTTTTTGGTGTCACTGGTAATTCAGTTGCAGGTAAAACTTCTAAATCTTTTTTTAACGGTTCAAATAAATGCAGCCATTTTGCGATCACCGGAATTGTTGTGCCTTGTAGCATGACTGAAGTAAGCACAATGAAAAAAACAATATTAAAAATGACGGGCGATTTTTCTACATTATAAATGAGCGGATATGTCGCAAACACAATAGGGACAGCGCCGCGCAGGCCAACCCAGGAAATTAATAGTCGTTCATTATTTTTCATTTTAAATGGCAACAAGCAAATAAATACGGCAATAGGCCGTGCAATAAAAATCAGGAATAGTGCTATGATAAGGCCAGTGCCGGCAAAGGGTAAAACCTGTTTGGGAAAAACTAGCAGGCCAAGTGTGAGGAACATAACTATTTGCATCAGCCATGCCTGGCCATCATAAAAGCGAAAAATACTTTTTTTATGAATGAATTTTTCATTGCCCAAAATGATGGCGGATAAATACACTGCGAGGAAACCATTTCCATTTAAATAATTTGTAATGCTGTAGGTAAATAAAATTAATCCCAAAGTGAGGACAGGATAAAGCCCTTCATAATCCAATTTAATATGATTCATCAACCAGGCCATAAATTTACCCAGCAAATAACCGGCAAGTGCCCCGATGATCATTTGCTGAAAGAATAGTGGAATTAAAGATGCGAAACTTGTTCCCGGATGAACAAGTAAAAATGTTACACCGATGGTTAGAAAATATGCCATGGGATCATTGCTGCCGGATTCAAGTTCCAATAAAGGACTTATATTATTTTTTAGTCCCATATTTTTCGAACGCAGAATTGAAAACACAGCAGCAGCATCTGTTGATGAAACAATTGAACCGATTAGCAAACCTTCCGTCAATGAAAAATCAAAGACCGTGGAAATGAAAACGCCCACTGTCACCGCTGTGAGTAAAACACCTAAAGTGGATAAAGTAATACCTTTCCATAAAATCGGTTTTATATTGTTCCATTTCGTTTCAAGTCCACCGGAAAATAAAATAAATGTGAGTGCTATTACGCCGAGCGATTGAGCCATGTGGGGATCATTAAACTGGATGCCGCCAATGCCATCAGAACCAGCAAGCATACCGACTGTGAGGAATATTACTAATGCAGGAACGCCGAATTTGCCAGAGGTTTTACTGGCAACAATACTTAATAATAAAAGTATAGAACCAATCAATAAAATATTTTCAGAAGTAAGTACCATATATGCTCCGCAAATTTA
>JBDTAN010000372.1:0-3706 GCA_039924585.1 Chitinophagaceae bacterium
AGCATACCCTTATCGCTTATAAAAATGACCTTTCGGTTTTTTTCGATTTTTTGCAAAAGGAATATGGGGAAATGTCACTCGCTGAAATAAAGCCTGCATATATCCGGAGTTGGCTGGCAGAATTGAAAGAAAATGGTTTGACATCAAAAAGTATAAACCGGAAAATTTCTACACTGAAATCTTTTTTTAAATTTTACATGGCTGAAGGAACGGTAAATAAAAGTCCGCTCGCGACACTTATTTCTCCAAAAATGAGTAAAAAATTACCGGTCTTTTTAGATGAAAAAGCAACGGGTTTTTTATTTGAAAAAATTGAATTTCCGAAAACATTCAAAGGCCTGACAGATCATTTAATACTTTCCCTATTATATGAAACCGGAATGCGGCTTTCTGAGTTAATTGGTTTGCAGGAAAAAAATATTGATGCATTTAATACGCAGGTGAAAGTACTGGGAAAAAGAAATAAGGAACGAATAATTCCTGTTTCGAAAAACTTATTAGAAGAGATCAATTTTTATATAAAAGAAAAAGAAACGAAATCCATATCCACAGATTTATTATTTGCCACTGAATCCGGGAAACAGCTTTATCCAAAATATGTATACAACACAGTGAAACATTATCTATCGCTTTGTACAACCATCCAAAAAAAGAGTCCGCATGTAATGCGCCATACTTTTGCTACGCAGATTTTGAATAATGGTGCAGAATTGAACGATGTGAAAGAATTACTTGGCCATAGCAGCCTGGCCGCCACGCAGGTCTATACGCATAATACCATTGAAAAGTTGAAAGAAGTATTTGCACAGGCACATCCCAAAGCTTAAATGGCTTCTATTTAACGGTCTGCAAATTTTACTTTTTTTTAAGGATTTATGCCAAATTAGGTTTATCTTTATGGTCACAAACAAATCCAATATCATGCAATGATTTTTCCCTGAAGTTCTTTATTTATTATTCATCATTTAAAAAGTAAAATGCTATGATTGTAAACATTCAATCTGTACACTTTGATGCAGATGAAAAACTGGTCGATTATGTAAACCGGAAAATCGAAAAACTGAAAACCTTTCATGACCGCATCATTAGTATTGATGTGTTTTTAAAGCTCGACAATGTTGTACACAACATCAAAGATAAGATTGCCGAGATCAGGGTACAGGTACCAAGACACAATTTTTTTGTAAAAGCCTCCTCAAAATCTTTTGAAGAATCTTTTGATGGAGCGATTGATTCATTGGTCATTCAAATAAAAAAACGAAAGAAAAAGCAAGCCGCTTAAATACATTGAGCCATTCGAAAGAGTGGCTCTTTTTTTAGTCACATAAATCTATTGAATTTTTCCGCCGCCGATTTGTCTCCCGACAAGCGGCATTTTTGCTGACTGAAATTGTTAAGGAAGCTGATTTAACCGAAATGAGTTTAACTGAAAAGTTTTGCATCTTCATTTATCGTTTGTTCCAGCTGAACATTTTGTGGGTAGTAAGAGAGGGATTTTGAAAATCAAGCGTTCCGGAGGAACGCCTTGTGCTTTCTGTTTCATAAAAAAATAGTTATTGATGCTAAAGCTCCTAGATTATTTTACATCATTAGATTTATGTTTAATTTTTATAAATAAAATTTTATTTTATAAAGTATTAAGCCGCTTGTCAGGAGACAAGGCGGCGGCGAGTCTCTTCTGGGAGGTTTCAGAAGAATTTAAATAAATCAAACAATTGTTCTATGGAGAATTCAATAATAAGTGCTCTAACTATTTTACTACTTGTTATTTTCTGTATGCGTGTTTATTTTTTTGAAAAGAGCCAGGGTGAAAATACAACAAACATATTTATTTCACTCCTTACACAATTCGCTCCCTTCAAATATTTTTTTACCAATAAAATTCTACATTCAGACTCCCCGGAAATTAGCAGGTATAAAAGTATATCTAATTATTTCCTCTATATATTCTATGCGTTTTTTGTTTTAGTCATGATATATTCAATTATTATCATTTTTGTAAAATATCTGTAATTTTCCGCCGCAGGCTTGTCTCCCGACAAGCGGCATTTTTTCTGACTGAAATTGTGAAAGAAGCTGATTTTACCTGATAAGTTTTGCGTAATGTTTAATCATTTGTTCCAGCGGAACAATTTGTGGGTAGCATAAATGTAATTTAAAACCAAGCGTTCCCGCGGAACGCCTTGTGCTTGCTGATTCATAAAAAATAGTGACAAATGCTAAAAGTCCATGATTATATGAAAGCATTAGGCTTTTGATTAATTTTATAAAGTATTAAGCCACTTGTCAGGAGACAAGGCGGCGGCATGCTTCAAGTTGGCAGATTCTGAAGAATTTGAAAATCTTGCTTGAAAACTGTCTTTAAAATAAATAAAAAATAATATTTTGTTAGATTATACTTCTGCAACCTGGAAATACATAAAGTTTTTCTTTTTTTTATTAATGACAATTGCAGGTGCAGTGCATTTATTTTTTCCTGGTAAATATGTTTCATTTGTCCCTGAATTTTTGCCATTTATTTTACCCATCATTTATGTTTCCGGTGTAATTGAAATTGCTTTAGGTGTATTGCTTCTATTTAAAAAAACCTCAGCAAGTGCAGCCACTGGAATATTTATTTTAATGCTGATATTTTTACCGCTTCATGTTTTTGATTTGTTTCGGGATAAACCCGCAATAGGAAATCACACAATTGCGGTTCTTCGTTTGTTATTACAATTTGTTTTAATTTGGCTGGCCTGGGGCGTGAGGCAAAATATAAAATTAAAGCACTTGTTGAATGATGAGACTTTGACAAAATTTAAATAAAGGATTAATAACGCGTTATTTTATAAGAAATATGAATAAAAATATATTATTATTTTCTTTATTATTTATATTCCTTAGTTGTGGTACAACCAAAAAAGTAAAGTATAAAGTTACTAATAAAGAAGGGGAAAATTTAACTTACCAGGTTCGTATACCCAAAGGGTTTAAAGTTAAGGAAGCTGATTATGAGCATGAAAGATTTAAAGTATTTATATATGCTGATAGTTCATCCATATTTTTTAGCAATGATATTTATACGGGTGCATTTCCACCTGAAGCATATATTAAATATGGTCAGGGCATTCGATTAATGTTTAAGAGTGTTGATACTATAACTTTAGATGGAGTTGGTGATAAAGGAAAACTCTGGAAATATCGAAAAGCGACCAATGTAGTGTTTGGTTATTTACAGGTTCCTCCTGAAAAAAAAGTCATGTTTGATAATTTAATAGATCGCATTTCTATAAAAGTTGAATGAAATCTTTTGTAAGAAAACAATATCCCTCATTTGCATTTAGGAATGTAACGTAGAAGATTTTATTCATAAATATCCTTTCTATGTCCAAGGTTAATAATATTTACAAATAAGAAGTCATCCAAAACATCATAGATTATACGATAATCTGCAACACGAATACGATAACCATCTCTTCCCTTTAATTTTTTATAACCTAATGGCCTTGGGTTTTCAGCGAGTTTGTAAATAGCTTTTTTTATATTCGTGTAATATGGTTCATTGATTTTTTCAAGAACTTTGATGGTACGTTTATTCAGGCTTACTTTATAAACCATGGATTTCTTTACGTTTTTTCTCTATCATTTTATATGCTTCATCAATTGGTATTAAAGCCTCGCCGGATTTTTTAGCTTCATCATACAATTTGATGTCTTCCAATTC
>JBDTAN010000373.1:0-4452 GCA_039924585.1 Chitinophagaceae bacterium
AATAATAAAGGATGCATCCTGGTAAAACAAATTGCCGGTGCCGTGGCAAAAAGAATTTGTAATTATGTAGCGAACGGCCAAGAAGTCAAACAAGGCGAAGAACTGGGATTTATAAAATTTGGAAGTAGGGTAGATGTCTTATTACCATTAACTGCGCAATTGAAAGTGCAAATCAATGATATAGTACAAGGCGGTGTAACCGTGCTGGCAAAATGGTAAAATTAATTAGCCATTTTTTTTGCTTCTTCCAGGTCAATTTCTTTTTCTTCCCCACTATTCATAGTGTGGCTAAATTTTAAAACACCCACAAATAAAACGCCTCCAATAGCATTACCCAAAGTTACCGGCCAAATAAATTCCATGTATTGCTGAAATGATATTTGGTGTGCAAAAAATGCAGAAGCTACTTCAATGTTTCCTACGATGCAATGGGGTAAATTGGCAAAACCAATGGCAGCTGTGATGATCCAGATAATCGCGATCTGGCTGATTGTTTCCCGTGCTGCAGCTACCAGCCATGCCAATAATCCCATTAACCAACCGGCAAGAGCCGCGGTCAATAAAGTGGTCAGCCAGGAATTTTGTGTAAAAACAGATGCAATTTCTTTTAATGATTCCGCTTGTAAAAAATGCAGGTTGTTAGAAAAATAAGAGAGTATTAATGCAAAAATAATTCCGCCTATAATATTGCTGATAAAAACGATCGCCCATAAACGTAATAATTTTTTAATGGAAGCTAATCCCTGTAATACAGGTAAAATGGCCAGCGTAGTATGTTCAGTAAATAATTCAGAACGCCCGAGTACGACGAAAATAAAACCCAGTGGATACATATTTGAAACCATCAGGTGCACCACCGGATCCGGGAACACGCCAGAGAATGCAGTAAAAAAAACGGCCATCAACAAAACGGAAAACCCTATATCAAGCCCTGCCGTAATACCAGATAAAAAAAGCCCTTTTGTACTTCTTTCCAATTGAGTAAGAGCTGCCTCTTCCGTGTGCTGCAATATTAATGTCTGGCTTTTCTGCGGTTTCTGTTCTACAGTTTCAATAATTGTTTTTTTATTTTTAAATACCATAAAAATATTTCTAAAAATTTATAAGTGAAAGTAAAACATTCAAACATATTTATTGATAAATCACTTGTTTTTTTAGATCCCTTTTTAAAATTCATTTTATCAATTAATGATAAAAAGAGTACAATAAAATTTTAGAACAATCTTTTTTCTTTTTTTCAAAAGAATTATATTTTTTTCTGGTAATGATTGTAAAATAAAATTGCCGCCCGAAAGGCGGCAATTTTGTGTAAGACACATTCTCAATAAAACTATTTTGGTAATAAAACTTTATCAACTACGTGTATCACGCCATTACTTTGATTGACATCAGCAATAGTGATCTTTGCCATTCCGCCACTTGCATCTGTTACCATAAGATTCTTTCCTTTCATTGTGATATACAAGTTTTCGCCCTGAACAGTTTTCAAAGTTGCTTTGCCATTATTATCTTTTACCATTTTCATTAAATCCATAGAACTTAATTTTCCGGAAACAACATGATACGTTAACACTGCTGTCAATTTTGCTTTGTTTTCAGGTTTTAATAAAGTTTCAACAGTACCTTTTGGCAACATATTGAAAGCTTCATTTGTTGGAGCAAATACAGTAAAAGGTCCTGCACTTTCGAGTGTTTCTACCAATCCTGCTGCTTTCACTGCTGCAACAAGTGTTGTATGATCTTTTGAATTTAC
Source organism: Chitinophagaceae bacterium (assembly GCA_039924585.1). GTDB lineage: Bacteria > Bacteroidota > Bacteroidia > Chitinophagales > Chitinophagaceae > JAFDXJ01. Next base: position 1,754 of record JBDTAN010000373.1, read on the forward strand.
AGCGTTTTCAACAATATTTTTTGTAGGATACATTTCTGCACCACCTACCATTTTGTTTTGAGCCATGCTGCTGTTTGCAAGGAATAATGCAAGAACGCCTATTCCAAAAACTTTGATTTTTTTCATAATTGAAATTTTTTTATTTGATTTGTTTCGATCATGTACGCAGCATGGAAATAACTGGTTTTAGTATTTACTCAATTTTGTTTTTTTTATGATTTGAAGGGGGAAGCTTTATTACATTTTTATACATTGTTTTTAGAATCAGGTATAACATGAAATGCCTTGTTTTATAATAGGATCAAAACGCTCCATTTGAATATATGCAGATAGCTACAGGACTTGCCAGGTATCAACATACAAATTTTTACTGCAGAATGTAATTAATTATCGGAAAAAATATAAAGGCCTTTGTAGAAAAAAATTTACAATAAATATTCCTGATTATTCTTCAATCAAAACATCTCCTGTCATATCTTTTGGAATAGTTAAACCCATCATATGCAAAATTGTTGGTGCAATATCTCCCAGTTTTCCGGGCTTCAATTTTCCATGCCAATTATTATCTATTACAAATAATGGTACAAGGTTTAATGAATGCGCCGTATTAGGTGTCCCATCTTTATTGATCAACATATCCGCATTGCCATGATCAGCTGTAAGAAAAATAGAATAATCTTTTTTCAATGCTGCTTCCACTACTTGTTGTACGCAACTATCCACTGTTTCTACTGCTTTGATCACTGCTTCCCAAACGCCTGTATGGCCCACCATATCTGCGTTTGCAAAGTTCAGGCAAATGAAATCCGTTTCCCCATTTTCTATTTCTGGTAATAATTTTGCAGTCACTTCATTAGCGCTCATCTCTGGTTGTAAATCATAAGTAGCCACTTTGGGTGAAGGCACCATGATTCTTTTTTCACCATTAAAAGGCGCTTCCCTTCCACCACTGAAAAAGAAACTTACATGCGGATATTTTTCTGTTTCTGCAATACGGATCTGTTTTTTATTTTGCTGCTCTAATATTTCGCCCAATGTATTTTTTAAATTATCATTTTCAAAAATTACATGAATATTTTTATAGGTCTTGTCGTATTCTGTCATCGTTGTAAAATGCAGTTGAAGTTTATGCATATTAAATTCAGGTACATCAATCTGTGTGAGCACCTGTGTAATTTCTCGACAGCGGTCTGTACGGAAATTAAAACAAATGACTGCATCATCATTATGTATAAGACCTTCACCTTCCTGTAAATTTGTATTAATGATGGGTTTTATAAACTCATCCGTTACTCCATTTTCATAAGACTTATGAATAGCTGCCAATAAATCTGTAGACGGCGTACCATCTCCTTTCACCATTGCATCATACGCAACTTTTACACGCTCCCATCTTTTATCCCGATCCATGGCATAATATCTTCCGGTGATAGTTGCAATTGTGCCCACAGAATTCTTCAAATGGTTTTGCAATTCTTCCATAAAATGTATCCCGCTTTTTGGATCCGTATCGCGGCCATCGGTGAATGCATGTATAAATACTTTTGATAATCCTTTTGCTTTACATAAATCACAGATTGCTTCGAGATGGCGGATATGCGCATGCACACCACCATTACTTACAAGCCCGATGAGGTGAAGTGGTTTATTTTTTTCTTTTGCATAATGAATTGATTCAAGTAATTCTTTGTTTTGGGCAAATGAGCCATCGCGGATAGCGACATTTATTCTTTGCAATTCCTGGTACACGATGCGTCCCGCGCCCAAATTCAAATGGCCAACTTCACTGTTACCCATTTGTCCTTCGGGTAAACCGACTGCTTCGCCACATGTAACTAAAGTAGTATGCGGGTATTTTTCATAGAGTGAATGAACAAAAGGTGTTCTTGCATGCTGGATTGCATCTGCACTTTTTATTTTACCCAATCCCCAGCCGTCCATTATAATCAGGATTACTTTTTTAGTATTCATATGTTAAAGCTTTTTGTAAATGATTCAATTCCACAACTTTTAATGTTTAAAACTAAATTGCCTTTAATTTGGCATATTTTTAGAGTGTATTAGCGCAAAGATAAATTATGAAAAAAATATTCCTGTTAATATGTTCCGCTTTTTTGATTTCAAGTGCAAGTTTTGCCCAAACAGGCGATGACATTGCGAAAACATTAAAGCAAGGCAATGCAGACGAATTTGCCAATTATTTTGATGGTTTTGTAGATTTAAAATTACCTGAGAAAGAAGAGATAAAAAATGTAGGTAAAAACCAGGCCACCATCACTATTAAAAGTTTTTTTACGGATGAAGGAATTAAAGGGTTTGATAAAACCTCAGAACGTGAACTTTCCGGAACAAAGTACATGACCGGAAAACTTACTGGTAAAAACAAAACGTATAATATCACCATCATGATGAAGAAACAAGGTGATTCCTTTGCTATAATCACCGTGCGTATCAATTAAAAGGATTGTTGTAAAGACACAAATTTGTAAAGACACAAAATTTTGTGTCTTTACATTTCAAAAATATATCCCTGCAATCTTTTTGCAGGGATTTTTTATGCCTAATAAAATGGCATGCTTATTTTTGTTGGAATGAAACGTATTCTGAAATTCTTATTTCTTAAAATGCTTCGCAATGCGGCCGAAAAATTTTCGTCTGCTCCCGATAAACAAAAAGTACATGCAGCGCTGGACGGTCTC
>JBDTAN010000374.1:0-6768 GCA_039924585.1 Chitinophagaceae bacterium
GAAGTGATCAGCATGGCAAAAACTGCCGCCGCCGAAGGTGGACGGTATATAAGTCATATGAGAAGTGAGGATATAAATATTGAGCGGGCTATTGATGAAATTATTCAAATAGGCAGGGAAGCAAATATTCCTGTGCAGATTTCTCATTTTAAAATTGCGATGGTCAGTAAATGGGGTGAAAGCAATAGCCTGCTGGCAAAGCTTGAAGCCGCGCGTGCCGAAGGCATAAATATTACGGCAGATTGTTATCCTTATACTATGTGGTCTGCTACGCCAAGGGTATTATTTCCAAAAAAAGATTTTACAAATAAAGCAAGTGCCTATTACGCAGTGCATAATTTAATAGATCCTGATAAATCGATCATTACACGTTTTACACCCAACATAAATTTTAAGGTAAAATCAATCACAGAGATTGGCAAAATGAATAATGAATCGCCGGCAGATGCATTGTTACGGATTATAAGAGAAACAGACAATGATAGCAGTGATGCGAATATAATTGGTGTGTCTATGTCAGAACAGGATATCGTAAACTTTTTTAAATGGAGTCATACAAATATTTGTTCCGATGGCGCTGATGGTGGGCATCCGCGTGGTTATGGTGCTTTTACAAGATTTCTTGGAAGGTATGTAAGAGAGCAAAAAATAATGCCGCTTGAAACTGCGATATATAAAATGACAGGGCTATCAGCGGAGCATGTTGGTATCCAAAACAGGGGAATATTAGTACAAGGAAATTTTGCTGACCTGGTCTTATTTGATCCGGCAACAGTTATTGATAATTCAACAATCAGCAATCCTACTGCATTGTCTTCCGGTATTAAAATAGTTTGGGTAAATGGGAAAATTGTGTATCAAAATCAACAGGCAACAAAAGTCTATTCCGGTGTTTTAATTAAGCATTGAAAGATAGAAGTCGAAAACTACTTTGATTGACCCATCAATGAAATGTACCGGAGGAACATATTTTGAGGAGTAAGAATGCTCTATGGTAATATGTGTTCCGGAGGAATGCTTTGTACTAAGTTATTGGCGGGGACACCAATAACAGCCAAAGAAAACTGCCATTAACGATATCATCATTTTAATGTTCCGGAGGAACATCTTATGGGTAAAAAAACTCAAATGGTAATATGCGTTCCGGAGGAACGCTTCGTGCTTTGCTTTTTGGGAAATTTAATTTTCAGCAAAAAGATTGACTTCTCTGTTTTTTTATTTTTCAAAACACATCTACCATTACCTGTCACTGACAAGAAGTATTTATTCTGTCGGGAAAATTATTTCCAATAACTTTACTTTTTTCTGCCTTTCCTGTACCTTGCGCTTGCGAATTTCAACCCATATTTTCCTGTTTTATGAAAAAGATTTTCTCTTATTTATTTTTAATAACGCTGCTTTTATTGAATACCCTGCATGTGTCTGCGCAGTCAACAGATTCTGCCGCGAATTGTCATGTTCGTATCAGCGTATTAACTGTAGAACCTGGGCAGGAATTGTATTCCATTTTTGGACATAGCGCTATTCGTGTGCAGGATAGTTTGAAACATTCGGATATTGTATATGGTTGGGGAACTTTTGATTTTGATGAGCCGGATTTTTATTTGAAATTCATGCGGGGCAACCTGAATTATTTTGTGAGCGTGGATCCTTTCAATGAATTCATGCAGGAATATAAAGTAGACCAGCGCAGTGTTTGGGAGCAGGTATTGATTTTGAACTGCACGCAAAAAGATTCTATCCTCAGTGCTTTGGCCGTCAATATGCTGCCGCAAAACCGCTTTTACCAATATGATTTTTTAAAGGATAATTGTACTACGCGGATCCGTGATATGATCTTTGCGCATTTGCCCAATATGGAAATAACCGATTCACTTACATTGCCCGGTGTTTCTTTTCGGGATATGATTCATGAATATTTGGATGAAGGAGCAAAACCCTGGAGCAAACTCGGCATAGATATTTTATTGGGAAGTCCTACTGATAAAGAACCCAATAATCATTCAGCGATGTTTTTGCCGGATTATCTCATGCAGGCACTTGATCTGACTTTGGTGGATGGAGCACCAATTACTGAAAGAGAAAATATGATTTACCAGGCTGCGCCCTGCGATTGTCTTACCTGGATGTATGCGCCATTAATGGTCACCTCCATTGTTTGTGTCATCTTTTTTGTAATTTCAATTATACCGATACGCTGGGCCATAACTATTACAAAATTTGCCGACTCTTTCTTTTTTTATATAACCGGATTGATCGGTATACTCATTGTGTTCATGTGGTTTTTTACAGAACATACATCCACTGTAAATAATTTCAATATTGCCTGGGCATTACCCACGAATTTCTTTTTTGCATTTTTCGTCTGGAGGCATCATAAATGGACAAGGCCCTATTTTCTCATCGTCTCCTTAATTTATGCGGTCTTACTGGCGACATGGTTTTTCCTTCCGCAGGAGTTAAATATTGCTTTAATACCAGTAGTGTTGCTGATGATGTTCCGGAGTTTTAAATTGGGTGGCAAAAAAATTCCCAAAGAGTATAATGCTGAAGTTTATTTTTAATAATAGTACAGAAATATTTTACCATAAAGCAGGAAATGGCCCGCCTGTCATTTTATTGCATGGCTTTGGGGAAGACAGTAGTATTTGGGATAAATGCGCGGAAGTCCTGGAAAAAAAATGTTTGCTTATAAGTCCAGACCTGCCGGGCAGTGGGCGTTCCGGCATTTATATACAAGAAAAAAAAGAAGTATCTATTGAAGATTATGCGGAAATTATATATGCACTTTTAATCAATGAAAAAATTGACAAATGCGTAATGCTCGGGCATAGTATGGGCGGCTATATCACATTAGCATTTGCAAAAAAATACCCGGAAAGATTAATTGGTTTTGGGTTGATCAATTCGACCGCTTTTGCAGATACGCAATTGCAGCAGGAGCGGAGGTTAAAAAGTATTCGCATGATCGAAAGGTATGGCCCGCATGAATTTCTGCGGCAAATTTTGCCGCCTCTTTTTGCAGACAAATTTCGGGAGTCAAACAGGGAACTGATTGCAAAATATGTGGAAAAAGGAAAAACATTTACAGCAGCAACACTTGTTCAATATTATCGCGCCATGATGCAAAGGGCTGATAATACAGTAGTCCTGCAAAAAAGCAACGTGCCGGTTTTGTTTGTTTGTGGTCCGGAAGATACTGCAGCGCCTTTGGAAGATCTTCTAAAACAAATACACATGCCGGATATTTCCTATATTCACATTTTGGAAAATACAGGACATAAAAGCATGTTTGAAGCGCCGGAAAAATTATCTAACTTTATCCTTGATTTTTTAAGTGGAATTGAAAAAATAAATGCCCCCGAATAAACTGAATGAATACATGAGAAGAATCCTGTACATAGCAATCCTTTTATTTTTTTCCATACAATCATTTGCTACACATATTTCTGGTGGTGAATTATTTTATCAATATATGGGTGCGGGAACACAACCAAATACCAGCCGCTACAAAATAACTATGCGCCTTTTTCGGGAGTGTACTTCCCTTGGAGCCTCATTGAATGGTGAAGTGGTGAATATTGGAATTTATTATAATGCCAATTCACAACTTTATACCACCCTTCTTTTAAACCAGCAATGGAGTGGCAATCCACCTGTTATTCAAAATACACCGGGCGCTATTCCTTGTCTCATCGGTAATGTAAACGTTTGTTACCAGGTGGGAACCTATAGTAATATCATTGATTTGCCCAGTAATAATCCCGAAGGATTTATTTTATCCTGGGTTAGGTACAGCCGCCAGGAAATGACGAATATTGATGATGATCCTGTTGCTACAAGAGCGGTAGGGGGAACATTTATAACAACAATTCCGGGTACATCGGTAATGCCCACAGGGTTTGATAATTGCCCGCAATTCGTAGTAAAAGATACGGGAATTGTTTGTGCAGGAAAACATTTTGTACTGGACTTTAGTGCGAATGATGCGGATGGAGATTCTCTTTCCTATTCTTTTTTGCCTGCGTATGATGGCGGAAGTAATGCAGATCCCAATCCAACGCCTACTCAATTTCTCAGCCTCATCAGGCTTCCTTATTTATCGCCTTACTCTGGTGGATTTCCACTGGGTGCGGATGTAAATATTGATCCCAAAACTGGAACGATCAGTGGAGATGCACCAAAAGTACCCGGTAAATATGTGGTGAATGTAGCTGCTACAGAATGGAGGAATGGCGTTGTTTTAAATGTGCATCGAAAAGATTTTATCCTCACTATTGGTAACTGTGATTTTGCAGCCGCAGATTTAAAACCATCTTATCTTTCTTGTGATGGGTTCACACTTACTTTTCAAAATGAATCTACTTCTTCCGGCATACATTCTTACTTATGGGATTTTGGAGATCCTACATCAGCTAATAACACATCCAATGCGCCGGTTGCTTCACATACATACACTGATACAGGCGCGTACACCGTGAAATTAGTAATCAATAGAGGAGAGCAATGTACAGATTCAACGATTACAACTGCATTGGTTTATCCCGGGTTTTTCCCGGACTTTAGTGCTGCGGGAAGTTGTGTTTTAAATCCTTACCAGTTTAAAGATTTAACGACAACAAAATATGGTGTAATTGATAGCTGGCGCTGGGATTTTGGTGATTTGACTACATTGGCGGATACATCACATATTCAAAATCCAACCTATCCATATCCTATGCCGGGAACCGTACAAGTGCAACTTACTGTTACAAATAGCAAGGGTTGCGCAGCCACCATTATGAAAGATGTGATCATTAATGATTTGCCTTCTTTAACGGTGCCTTTCCATGATACTTTAATATGCGGAAAAGATTCTGTACAACTAAAATCAAGTTCAGGAAATCCGGGGGCAACTTTTACCTGGACACCCAATTATAATATCAATAATACGGGTATTGCCAATCCAATAGTTTATCCCTTACAAACAACGACCTATTCTTTATCCATTGATGATAAAGGCTGTAAAAATTCAGACTCCATTAAGGTGAGTGTTATTAATTTTGTTTCACTCAATTCAGGAAATGACACCACGATTTGTTTAACGGATGGTATTCAATTAAATCCGCAAACGAATGGCTTAACATTTAGCTGGTCGCCAGTCACAGGCCTTGATAATCCGAATATTTTAAATCCCATTGCAACACCGTTGGTAAATACAAATTATACCCTCACATCCAGTGTGGGCAAGTGTTTCACCAAAGATGATATTTTCGTTCGGGTGGTTCCATATCCGGCAGTTGATGCAGGATTAGATACAGCTATTTGTTTTGGAAAAACTGTTGTGCTGCATGCAAATATTACTGCATCATCATTTACCTGGACACCCACAAATACATTAGTAAATCCAAACACATTAAACCCTACTGCAGGACCTCAAAATACGACTCAATATTTTTTGACTGTTACGGATACTTTAGGATGTCCAAAACCGGTAACGGATACTGTAACTGTTCGGGTAACTCCTCCGGTTTATACTTTTGCCGGTAATGATACGGTGATCGTAGCAACGCAACCATTACAATTAAATGCAACTTCAACAGGCGGTACTTCTTATACATGGAGTCCTGTTACAGGATTGAATAATGCTCAAATTGCAAATCCTGTTGCGATTTTACCATCCACCATTGATTCCATCAGGTATGTTGTAAAGGCAGAAACACCTGAAGGCTGCGTGGGTTATGATGATATATTGGTGATCGTTTTCAAAACCATGCCGGATATATTTGTCCCAAGTGCCTTTACGCCAAATGGCGATGGCTTGAATGATATTATAAAACCGATTTTAGTGGGCATTAAAGAATTTAAATTCTTTAATATCTTCAACCGGTACGGGCAATTGATTTTCAGTACCAATGAAATTGGGAAAGGCTGGGATGGGACATTTAAAGGAGAGAAGCAGGGGAGCGGGACTTTTGTTTACCAGGCCGAAGGCATAGATTATTTAGGAAAAACAATTGATAAAAAAGGAACTGTGGTATTGATCAGGTAAAAGTTTTAAAAGAATTATTTTTGATAAAATAATATGGAAAAAAGAAAGATCGTTTTTATAACAGGCGCTACTGCAGGTTTTGGAAAAGCCATTGCAGAAAAATTTGCATCGCAAAAAACGAATTGTATTATTACCGGCAGGCGTGCTGAAAAATTAATGGTGATAGCAGAAAATTTGCAGTCAACTTATGGTGTAAAAATATTGCCCCTGGTATTTGATGTGCGCAACCGGAATGATGTTTTTGAAGCTGTTAAAAATTTACCGCCCGAATGGCAGGATATAGATGTGCTGGTAAATAATGCCGGCCTCGCACTTGGCCGCGAATCTTTTGATAAGGCATCCATGGAAGACTGGGACATCATGCTGGATACAAATGTAAAAGGCCTGCTGAATGTGAGCCGCGCAGTTTTACCCTTTATGATAAAAAATAAAAAAGGACATATTATCAATATTGGCTCCACTGCCGCAAAAGAAGTTTATCCAAATGGAAATATGTATTGCGCTACTAAGTTTGCTGTAGAAGCAATCAGTAAAGCACAACGCATTGATTTATTACCGCATCATATAAAAGTTACAGCCCTGCATCCGGGTGCTGCAGAAACAGAATTTTCAATCGTGCGTTTTAAAGGCGATGAAGAAAAAGCAAAATCCATTTATGATGGATATGAACCGCTCCATCCGGAAGATATTGCAGAGGTTTGTTATTATTGTACTACGCTGCCGCCGCATGTTTGTAT
>JBDTAN010000375.1:0-5775 GCA_039924585.1 Chitinophagaceae bacterium
GGGCTGATTTTGAAGATTAAATCCATACTCAATCCTTTGAAAAAATGTTTTGGTTTTTTCTTCATTAGGTTTGAAATCAGGCATAGTCATTTCACCATTGCCGCTGTTGGTTCCAAGTTGGTTTAATTTATCTTTTAATTGATTGAGCTGTGTATTCGCAGCATCCATTTGTTGCTGCAAAAAGTTGTCACCCACACCACCTCCTGATGAAATACTTCCCATACGGGAATTGATCAGGCTTTGAACATTTGATCTTGTTTGCAATCCAGCCAGTGCCTGCGCTGTTCCATAGTTATCAGGCAGCGGAAATAACATGGCGAGATAACTATTTTTTTGCCAGAAATTTTCAAATGCCGGCAACTCTCTTACCATTCCAAGCAATTTGTCTTTTAGTTTATTTTTATCATTTAATAATTCCTTGTATTCACTTAATCTTTGCTGATAATAATAAACTTCTTTATTAATTTCTTCCAGTTGTTTTGCAACATTGCTGTTGAGTAATTTTTCTTTCAGAAATGCTTCTCTTTCACGCACATAATGCTGAATATCGTTTGCTTGTTGCATGGATGCCTGCAAGGATTGAAGCTGCGTTTGCAAACTTTTTAATTGTTCAATATTTTGTATTGGCAAGTTTTTATTGTCAAGGAAAAAATTAAGCGAAGTTTGAATACTGTCAATGCCTGGAACATATTCTTGTAATGGAAATTTGTTCACTTTATCTGTAAGTATAGTTGAACTTTTTTGTAATTGCTTATAATGATCATCAACTTCAGAAGTGAATATCTGCCCTGCTTTTAAACTATCTGTTTTCAAAATTGCTGATTTTAATTTGTCTTCTTTGCGAAGCATTTTATCCACCAACTTTTTGTTTTGGTTATCTATTGTTGATTGCAGATTTGCATACTGCTTATTAAGGCGGGAAATGGTTTTTGAAGAAATATTAAAAACATTAGTAGTTGTATCATTTCTTTTTTCATCCTGGGAAAACGATGAATGATTTAATAACAAACAGATTGTTAAGCTGGCTAGAGATAATATTTGTGATGAACAAAACATGTTTAATGATATCTAAAAATTTAAGCAATTGTCGGCTATTCTTCTCCCTCCTGTCGGTACTAGTTTAATTGGGCTTTCGTACTTTTCCTTTTACATTTTCTTTACGAATACTACAATATTTATTTTATAAAACAAAGCATTTTTTAAAATTAATTTTCATCCATACTTTAAAAATAATTGCATTTTCTATTTTACACATTTAGCATTTACTTTTCAAGGCATTAAAAAATGATCAATATATTTGCTCTTTAATTTTTTATGAAAAAACTGATCACCGCTTTTTGTTTACTTGCTTTCATGGCCTGTAACAATACTGATAATAATAATCCACCACCAGTCGTGGATAATAATAATCCGCCGCCGCTGGCCATCACTTACCAGGTATTGAAAATTTACCCGCACGACACAGCTTCCTATACGCAAGGGCTGATCTGGCAAAATGGAAAACTCTATGAAGGCACGGGCTTACCGAAAAAAAGTAAACTGCGTATCATCAATTTGGACAATGGTAAAGCAGAGAAAGAAATCAATCTTCCGGCTGATGAATTCGGTGAAGGCATTACCATTTTTAATAATAAAATTTACCAGCTTACCTGGCAAAATAACCGCGTGCATGAATATGATGCCGTCACTTTTCAGAAGATTCGCGATTTTGACTGGCCTTTCCAGGGTTGGGGCATTACGCACAATGACAGTGAATTAATTGTAAGTACCGGTAGCAGTAATTTATATTATGTAGATCCGATCTCTTTTAAAGTAAAAAGAATTGTCGGTGTTACAGATAATTATGGCCCTGTGGGAAATCTCAATGAACTGGAATTTATTAACGGAGCGGTGTATGCCAATGTGTATGAAACCAACTACATCGTTAAAATAGATCCTGAAACCGGGAAGGTAATTGGCAAAATGGATCTCACTGATATCATGAGTAAAAATGGTATTAGTTATGACGCTCAATACCTCGATGCACAAGGAGGCGTACTCAATGGAATTGCTTATGACAGTGCTAAAAATGCTTTATTAATTACGGGAAAATTCTGGCCGGCTTTATTTGAAATAAAAATCAACTAAGCTTTCGCTTCTTAATAATATAGATAACCGAACTGCAGTTTTGAATATTTTTCAATGTCTGCATATTTGAAACAAAGCCTTGTACGAAACCGGAAAAATAATCATCTTTTTTACGCTCATATTTTTCACTGAGCAAGCTTACATAAAAACTATCGAACCACATGGGCTTTACAGACATCACTTCAAAGCCATTCAGGTACATGAGTTTTTGCATGCTCTTTGGTGAAAAATGATAGAGATGCCGCGGCACATCATAAGCAGCCCATTGTTCTTTATAATGTTGCGCATCATTGCTGGTATAATTTGGTACAGCTATTATTAAATATCCATCATCTTTTAAAGTTCGGTGAAAAACCTGTATATAATCCTGCAAGCGATGAATATGTTCCAGCACATGCCAGAGCGTTATCACATCAAAGCGTTTATTTTCCAGTTCAAATAAAAATGTTGGATGTTGCAGGATGATCGCATATTTTTCCAGGGCGTTGGCTCTTGCTGTATCATCAGGCTCCATGCCCAATACCTGCCAGCCTGCAGTCTGCATTTCTGAAACGAATGTTCCGGTTCCGGCGCCAATGTCAAGGAGTGTACCCGAACTTTTCCGGGTAAGTTTTTCTATTAATTTTCTTTTTGACTTTATTGTATGACCGCGAACCCAATGATAGGCGCGATTAATAAACCCTTTTTTAGAATCTGTGTGGGAAATATAATCATCCGATTTGTAGTAAGGCGCCATCGCTTCCGCTGCCGGCGCGCCTTGTGTAAAGCGGAGTGTGCACATTTTACATTCAAAAATTTCAAATTCCTCGCCACTCACATTATAATCTTTGACCGTAGTAATATGCGTAATAGAGGCGCTATTGCATACAGGACAATTTGTATAGGTAATGGTATTTTTCAAGGTTCACAAAGTAAGTAAAGTTAATAATACAAAAAATACCTTTGTTCAGGTATATTTTTAAACCTTTATTTTTCTTTCTTTACAGTAACTTTCCATTATGGCTTTTTCATTGAATGCATTATCCGGGAAATCAAAACCATTTGTTTTTTATATCCCATTTACTTTTTACTTAATATTATTTGCCGCAGGCACTTTTTTGTTATGGAAATATATCAATGTGGCGGCAGCCATGCCGGGAAATTCTTTTTCAGAAATTATAACGCTCTTACTAAAAGTCATTTTATTTTCTATTGTTGTGCTGATTGCTCTTTGCTTTCTTACTGTGCTGGTATCATTTATATACTTAGTTATTGTAAAGAAAAGAGGAAAGCTCGTTACACTTTTTAGCATGTCTTCCAACAATGAACTGTTGGCCAATAAACCTTTTATCCAAATAGAAATTCATCCACTCTTAAAACCAGCATTTGGTTTTTTAAAATTTCGTATTCGATATAATGAAAAAATGTATTCTGTAAAGTTTCAACCCATAGAAAAAAATGCCTTTAGTTTTTTTTCCAAAAAATATACAGCTTCCTTTTTTTGGGATTTACCTGAAATCAAAACGTACCAGGTAGAAAAAGCATGGATTTATTTTGAAGATCTTTTCCAGTTTTTTTCTATAGCTGTTCCATTACCTGTCAATGATAATTTTTATAACCCACCACCTACGCGGGAAATTCCTCCACTAACGGTAACGCCCAGGAAAACCGATGAAGAAAATCAGCGCGTGGATGAGATCCGGAAAATGGAAGGCGAATATTTAAATTATAAACATTTCGAAGGCCAGGATGATGTGCGCAGAATTGCGTGGCCTGTGTATGCACGGAGTAGAGAATTAGTCGTGCGTATTCCTGAAACGCTTGATACGTATGCGTCTAAGGTCTATTTGTACGCAACATTTTATACTGGATTTAAAACAGAAAATATGCCGGCTGTGCAAATTCTTTTTTTAAATTACTATAAAACATTTCTCTGGAATATTTGCCGCGATATTCAGCAGAAAGGATTTCAAATGAATTTTATTCCTGATTTAAATGATCAGCCTGAATCGGAAAATGCAGAAAAAGATATTCGGGAAAAAATAGCTGCACATACCTGGCAAAATGAACAAACGCCGCAGGCTTTTATCAAATTAAATAATGCCGCAGCAATTCTTGTTTCTTCCTTATGCCCGGTGGATGAAATCCGTGAATTAATGTATCAAAGAAATGAATCAACACTTTTTATTTTGATCAAACTCAGTGATGCTATACAAAAAGCAGGTATCCTGCATTTTGTGAGCTGGCTTTTTATCCAACAGGAAAAAAATGATGCGGAGAAATACAGAGCCGGCTGGCAATTATCTACAGCGCGATTTAGTATTTTGGACAATGAAAAAAAATTGGTTGCTCTATTTAATGAAAATTCTAAAACCATGATTCTTTAAATTTTGAAAATAGCCCGTATTCATAGTACCCAAAAAGTGATTGCACAAATGCTGTTCTTAGGTTTGCCTACGATTGTATTGGTGGGTTGGTTTATTTATACAGGCAATAATTTTTATTCCATCCTGGAAAATAATTTTATAGGACAAACATTTTATTTTTCATTGGGGTTATTCGCGGCATTTATTTTTTATGCATTTAAATTTCGCTTTTTTAGTACAACTATTTTATTGGCTTTTTTATTAGGCATTTTATATTCGATCATTAAAAATGTGACTGTGGGCGAGTTTGATGCATTTTTTGCTTCTGTACATTTTTTAATTTTTTCTATTTTATTCATCGCCGGCTGGATCACGGGATATGGTTTATCCCGCTCAACAATCTATTCTATTATTTGGCCTTTATTGATGTGCGCCTGTCAAATAATTTTAGTAGGAAAAACAAGTGACATCAAGGCCACCACCATCATTGCTTCATTTGCACCTGTACTTTTATATACATTTTATATCATTTATACAGCCTCACTAATTCGAAATACAGATGAAAATAAAAAAGATTTGAAATGGTATTTTTCTGCAAGAATGGCTGGCTTCTTAAGTTTATTGTTGCTTTTATTGTTTGCTGTCTTTTCTATTTTTCAACCTGAATTTAAAGCCATCGAAAAAGAATGGGGCGGCAGCAAAGGCAAAGAGAGCAAGGAAGGTGGCCAAAACAAGCAGCAAAGTATGACGCATGAAAATAAAGACGGCTCGGTGAGTAATAATAATAGCATGTCTTTAAGTGGCTCATTGAATAAAAGCAAGCGGCTTGTTTTCGTTGCAAGGCTGGATACCTTTTTTCCGGACAGTACTACACCGAATCCATTGTATTTTACAAGTGATTATTATACAAAATTTGATACTGCTATACAGGCTTTTGAAATTGATCCAAACATGCCGGACAATGATCTCTTCAAACCCGATCCTTCTAAAATTCCATTATTTTTTGCAAAGACAGATTCCAATGTTGTTGCAAATTCATTTGCACGCCTGGACAGGCGCGTGGTAAATGCTGAAGTCTATAAAGTATTGCTTTCACCGGATGCATACCTCGCTCCTGCCACAGCATTTTTTTGTCAGCCGATCTCTGTGCCACCTGAATATAAAGAGCAGTATAAAAGTGCCTACCGTGCAAAAATGTGGGTGAGTAATTTAAACAGCGCCTATTTTATTTATAATCCCGCGGGAAACCAGGCGCTCGAAGATTTCCAGGAAGAACGATTTAAACAATTGCGCACAGTTACAA
>JBDTAN010000376.1:0-4314 GCA_039924585.1 Chitinophagaceae bacterium
TTATTTTATGCAATGCGCCGGATGACCGGCATCCCGATCATGGCAGGAGTGCCAAAATGGTTTCGGATGCATCCTTTCTTTCCGGGCTACGAAAAATAGAAACATTGGATAATAAGAAAAAGCAAGAAGCCTGGCGGGCGCCTTATACGTTTCACTATATCCAGGATCGCTATATAAAACCGGATTTCCTGTTTGATATTTCGGCTTACCATGCGCAAAAATTAAAAGCCATTCTTTGTTATGAAACGCAGTTTAATACGAAGGATGTAAAAGAACCGGCAACGTATATATCCTCTCCTGATTTTTTTGAAAGTGTAAAAGCACGCGCACTGATGCTGGGCAAAAAAATAGGCGTTCAATATGCGGAAGGCTATATTTCACAAAAAATGCTGGGGATAAAAAATTTTGATGCATTTATAAGCATGGAAACATGATGTTAATCATGTAAATAAGTATTATCTTTAAATTGGCTGTTTTTACCGTCAAAATAATGCATCTTTGCATCCTTTTTTATATCTTAATTTTTTTTATGAATACTCCCAAGTTTTCTGTTGCAAAACAATCCTTTCATTCAGAATTAAAAAAACGTATTAACGATTATTTTCAGCAAACAGGTAAATCAACAACTGGTAATTCGAATCTTTGGACCAAAGCAATCATTTTAGTAAGCGCTTATATTTTTGTGTATATCCATCTTGTTTTTTTTACACCGGACACTTTGTGGGCATTACTTGAATGCGGATTATTGGGTATTCTTACTGCTGCTATTGGCTTTAATATTATGCATGATGGTGCTCATGGAAGTTTCAGTAATTATCCGATTTTGAATAAAGTAGCGGCTGTAACACTCGGCGTTTTGGGTGGGAGTCATTTTATGTGGAATGTAAAACATAATATTATTCACCATGCCTATACAAATATTGATGGCATAGATGATGATATAGATGCCAAACCTTTTTTAAGAATGGCTTCAACACAGAAAAAATACAAAATGCATAAATATCAGCATTTGTATTTCTGGTTTTTGTACAGCTTCTTATATATTTATTGGATCTTTTTATCCGATTACCGTAAATATTTTGCACAAAAAATCGGTGATATGCCTTTGAAAAAGATGAAAACACGTGATCATTTTTATTTCTGGTTTTATAAAGTGATAGCCTACTCTTTATTCTTCGTATTACCTATGATCATGGTTGGTGTTGTGCCGGTAATCATTGGTTTTTTAGTAAATGCAGTAGTTGCTGGATTTATTTTGAGTATTGTATTTCAGCTTGCACATACAGTAGAGCACACCCAATTTCCAGTGGCTGATGCTTCTACCGGAAATTTTGCAGATGAATGGGCAATACATCAATTGAAGACCACGGCTAATTTTGCTACCAAAAACCCAGTTATTTCCTGGTTTGTTGGCGGACTGAATTTCCAGATAGAACATCATTTATTCCCCAAAATATCGCATGTACATTATCCACGCATCAGCAAAATCATCAAACAGGCTTGTAAAGAATATGGTGTGGTATATGTAGAATATCCATTAATGATACAGGCAGTTGCATCACACGTTGCATTTCTGCGCGATATGGGAAGAAGAAATTAATTTCCTGCCTTCGAACTAGTGAATTATTTTATTTTCCCTGCCTGCTTTTCTGAACTTTTAATTCCTCCTTTATTAAGTGATGGGATTGAAGTATTTTTGCTTATTCAAAAATTCTTTTCCTATGCAGTTTACCCTTTCAGAAGAACAGTTAATGATTCAACAGGCCGCCCGTGATTTTGCAATAAATGAATGTCTTCCTGGTGTGATTGAAAGAGATGAAAAACAAAAGTTCCCGTACGATCAAATAATGAAACTGGCTGACCTCGGTTTTATGGGTTTAATGATTAAGCCCGAATATGGTGGTGCGGGTATGGATAATATAAGCTACACCATTGCTATGGAAGAGATCAGCAAAATAGATGCAAGTGTTTCTGTTTGTATGAGTGTAAATAACAGTCTTGTTTGCTGGGGTATTCAAAAATTTGCTACAGAAGAACAAAAACAAAAATACCTGGTTCCACTGGCGCAGGGAAAAAAAGATGGTGAATTATATATTGGCGCATTTCTCCTGAGTGAACCTGAAGCGGGCAGTGATGCCAGTAGTCAGCGTACAACGGCAGAAGATAAGGGCGATCATTACATTTTAAATGGTACCAAAAACTGGATCACAAATGGGAATAGTGCGAGTGTGTATTTAGTAATTGCCCAAACCGATGCATCCAAAGGTTCACATGGTATCAATGTTTTTATTGTTGAAAAAAAATGGGCCGGCGTAACTGTAGGTGCCAAAGAAAATAAATTAGGTATTCGTGGCAGCGACACACACTCCATCCTTTTTAATGATGTAATCGTTCCCAAAGAAAACCGAATCGGTGCGGATGGTTTTGGATTTACTTTTGCCATGAAAACACTTGCCGGAGGCCGCATTGGCATTGCTTCACAGGCTTTGGGTATAGCAGCCGGGGCTTACGATTTTTCCCTAAAATATTCCAAAGAAAGAAAAGCATTCGGAAAAGAAATCATGCATCACCAGATCATCCAGTTTAAGTTGGCTGATATGGCTACACGTATTGCGGCGTCCAGGCTTTTATGTTACAGGGCAGCCTGGGAAAAAGACAACCAAATAGATTACACCGTTAGTAGCAGTATGGCAAAAGTTTTTGCCAGTGAAACCGCTATGTGGGCCGCTACGGAAGCTGTTCAAATTCATGGAGGTTATGGATATGTAAAAGAGTACCACGTGGAGCGGCTCATGCGCGACGCAAAAATTACCCAGATATATGAAGGCACCAGCGAAGTGCAACGTATTGTTATTGGCCGTGCAATCCTGAAATAAATAGTTTTCTTGTTTATTCTTTTATAAAGCAGGCACTTCATTCAGACTATGAAAAAAGGATTTCTTTCCATTTGTTTTTTAGTTTCCCTGCAACCGGTATTTTCCAGGAACATAGGTAATGATACGACCTTCACAGGTTTCTTACTTCAGCGCATTAGTACCTTACAGGCTAATAAAAGCAATGTTGTTTTACCGGGATTATTTTATTCTTATATTTCTACAAAGGAAAAATTCAGTGATAAAAAAACAGATGAGAACATTTTTTACAATGGCCTCATTTCCTACACGCTTCGCGATATCAAATCAAAACTTTCTGAATCCGCAAATAAAACCACAGATTCTATTTTGCAAATGGCTCTACCGGTTTTTGATAAATTTAAAAATACCACTGGCCGTAATACGTTCAATTTCTGGCGCACAGATTCCTCTTTTGAATTTCCGTATACCTGGTGGATCAAAATTCTTCGGGGAAATGTTACGCTGCCGGATGACCTCGATGATACTTCGTTTGGCTTACTAGCACTTAGTGCACCATCTTCAACCGCTGAAGATGTACACAGACTCATGTCTAATTTCATTAATGATAGTTTACATGTTTTACGAAATGGTTTGAATTATTTTAAAAATTATCCGGCTTATTCCACCTGGTTTGGAAAAAATTTTCCCGTAGTGATGGATGCCTGCGTATTGACGAATGTCCTTTCTTTTGTACAGGAATATGATTTAAAATGGAATGCAGCTGACAGTGCCAGCCTTCAACTATTACTCAGGATCATTCGTCAAAAAGATTATATAAAAAATCCCTTGCAGGTAACACCTTATTATGGTAAATCCTCCATTTTCTTGTACAATCTTGCAAGGCTCATGTCTGTAAAAAAGATACCGGAACTGGAAGCAATTAAAATTGATTTGATTACCGAAGCAGCTAAAGAATTAGCGCAATCCACCAATATAATGGAACGCATCATACTTTCGACTGCAATTTTAAAATGGGGCTATATTCCTCCAAAAATTGATTTGCCAAACCGCAATGAAATTAAAAATATCATTGAAGAAAATGATTTTTCATTCTTCATTGGTAATATTCCCGCTTATCTTCCGCCGGTAATAAGAAATAAATTACTGGATAAAAATGCAGGTTTATTTTATCATTATTGCCCGGCTTATAATAACGTATTATTGTTGGAGTATATTACTTTAAGCAATGATGCTGGACAATAATTTTCATTCATAAAAAATTAGTTATGCCCGTCAATGAAAAAAATTATTTCGATGTAATAATGTTCTTAAAACCTTACCAGGCAACACTTGTAGCAGTTAGCAAAACCAGGAAGGCAGATGAAATTCAAGCTTTATATGCGTTAGGCCAACGGGATTTTGGAGAAAATTATGTACAGGAATTATTGGAAAAAAAAGACCAGTTACCCAATGATATCCG
>JBDTAN010000377.1:0-2812 GCA_039924585.1 Chitinophagaceae bacterium
AAAGTTGACTGTTAATCAGGATTTACTTTATATATATTTTATCCCCTCACACCATCCGTAAGAACCGTTTTATCAATTTTATTCACCAATCCCTGTAACACTTTGCCGGGGCCAATTTCCGTAAAATGATTTGCGCCATCTTTGATCATATTAGAAATAGTTTGCGACCAGCGAACGGCGGATGTCAATTGATTTTCCAGGTTTTGCCGAATCATCGCAGGATCACTCACGGGCAATGCATGTACATTTTGATAGATGGGACAAATAGGAATATTAAAATTTGTCTCCTCAATAGCTTTTGATAATTCATCCTGCGCAGGCGCCATGCACGGAGAATGAAAACCACCTCCAACTGGCAAAATTAAAGCACGCTTTGCCCCTGCTGCTTTCATTTTTTCACAAGCCATTTCCACACCTTTTATTGAGCCACTTATCACGAGTTGGCCGGGACAATTATAATTTGCCGGCACCACAATTTCGCCGGTTTCATTTTGAATAGATATACAAATTTCCTCCACTATTTTTTCATCCAAAGCCAGTATCGCAGCCATCGTGGAAGGGTTTGCTTCACAGGCTTTTTGCATGGCACTTGCGCGTAGGCTGACTAATTTTAATGCGTCTTCAAAAGATAAACAGGCATTCGCAACCAGCGCAGAAAATTCGCCGAGTGAATGGCCTGCAACCATAGCAGGCTGTGGGTTTTCGATAGAATTCCAGGCTGCGATGGAATGCAAAAAAACAGCGGGTTGTGTTACGTTTGTTTGTTTTAATTCTTCATCCGTTCCGGTAAACATAATATCTGTAATACGAAAACCGAGTATATCATTTGCTTGTTCAAATAATGCCTTTGCTTTTTCATTATTATCATATAAATTTTTCCCCATTCCCGGGAACTGTGAAGCCTGCCCGGGAAAAATGTATGCGTGTTGATTCATTCTTTTGATTTTTTGCAAAATAAGAAATTGTCTGGAACTTCATAATCATTGAATATTTTTGAAGATAAATTTTAATACGCGTTTTTATTTAAATATAAAATTGTATCCTTGAAGCATAACTTGAATTTACAAACATGACCAAATTATTATTCCTCTTTTTTCTCCTGCTGTCATCCCATATTTTAAACGCTCAGCAATCTGTCAATATCATTCCGGCACCGGTAAGTCTTTCCGTAAAAGACGGGTATTTTTTAATGGATAAAAACACTTCAATCAATTTTGATGTAAAGAATAAAGACCTATTTCAGGCAGCTAATTTTTTCAATGCTTTTATAAAAAATATTTCAGGTGATGCATTAACTTTTAATGCAACAAATAATAAATCTATCACCTTTCAAATTAAAAATACGCCCGCCATTGGGGATGAAGGTTATCTCCTAAATGTATCTCTTAATTCTATAAAAATAATCGCCAATACTAAGGCGGGTATTGTGTATGGCATGCAATCTCTTTTTCAAACACTTCCACAAATACGCACCAATGCTGCCCTGGAAATTCCATGTATGGATATTATGGATTACCCGCAATTCAAATGGCGCGGTATGCACCTCGATGTGTGCAGGCATTTTTTTTCTGAAGATATGGTCAAAGAATATATTGACCTGATGGCAGCCTATAAATTCAACACGTTTCACTGGCATTTAACGGATGACCAGGGCTGGAGAATTGAAATAAAAAAATATCCAAAACTCACTGCTGTTGGTGCCTGGAGAACAGACAGGACGGGCATTCCATGGGATGAGAGTCAGCCAACACAGCCTGGAGAAGAAACGAGTTATGGTGGTTATTATACGCAACAACAAATTCGCGAAATAGTTGCGTATGCATCAGAAAGAAATATTACGATCGTTCCGGAAATAGAAATGCCCGGCCATTCCGCGGCAGCCATCGCGGCATATCCCTGGTTGTCCTGCACACAGCAACCGCAGTTGACAATTACAGGCGGCGTTTATCCGGAAAACATTCAATCCAGTTTATGCCCGGCAAATGATAGTGTATATACTTTTTTGGAAAATGTACTCACAGAAGTCATGCAATTATTTCCTTCAAAATATATTCATGTAGGTGGTGATGAAGTGGATAAAACGCCCTGGAAAAATGATCCGCGTTGCCAGGCATTCATGAAAAAAATGGGCTATACAGATGAAGAACAATTGCAGAGCTATTTAATACAAAGAATTGAAAAATTCTTAACGGCTCATAGCAGGAAATTAATTGGCTGGGATGAAATATTGGAAGGTGGTTTAGCGCCGGAAGCAACTGTTATGAGCTGGCGCGGAGAGAGTGGCGGAATACAAGCCGCAAAGATGAAACATGATGTAGTAATGACACCCGGCACGCCTTTGTATTTTGATCATTACCAGGCCGGGCCGGAAGGTGAACCGCCAGCAATTGGTGGATTTAATACATTGAAAATGGTGTACGACTATAATCCTGTTCCGAAAGAATTGGGCACTGAATTTTCCAAATATGTTTTAGGCGCACAGGCAAATATGTGGGCAGAATTTATTCCTACAGTCCAACAACTGGAATACATGTTATTGCCGCGTATGCTGGCGCTTTCAGAAGTTTTATGGTCGCCTGAAAAAAATAAAAACTTCGATGATTTTTATCAGCGTTTACAACCACAGTTTAAAATGTTTGGCGAAAAAGGTTTCAACTTTTCTCCGGGAAATTTTACGGTCGCTATAAAACCATTTTCGCAAAATGGGCAATTATTCGTTACACTTTCTGCAGAGATTCCTGGCGCTTCCATTTATTATACAACAGATGGAACGGACCCGGGCATAGACAATAATAAATATATAAATCCTATA
>JBDTAN010000378.1:0-2990 GCA_039924585.1 Chitinophagaceae bacterium
CTACAGATATTAATGCTTTGTGTGATGAATATTTAAGATTAAGTTATCATGGTCTTCGTGCAAAAGACAAGGAATTTAATGCCGAACTCAAAACTGATTTTGATGAAAATATTGGTAAAATAAATATTGTTCCGCAAGATATTGGACGGGTTGTTTTGAATTTAATAAACAATGCATTTTATGCCTGTACAGAGCGAAGTCGAATTGCGGTTGATGAGAAGAAAAAGTTAAGTGCTGAAAGCTATGAACCAACTGTTTCCATCAGTACAAAAAAATTAAATGACAAAATAGAGATAAGAGTAAGTGACAATGGAAACGGTATTCCGCAAAACATAGTTGACAAAATCTTCCAGCCATTCTTTACTACAAAACCCACAGGACAGGGAACAGGATTGGGTTTATCTTTGAGCTATGATATTATTAAAGCACATGGCGGAGAAATTAAAGTAGAAACGAGTGAAGGGAAAGGAACAACTTTTATAATTCAATTACCAATAACTTGAATTATATAAATCACAGTTCAGATAATTTAGAATTTAATAAAAGTAAATGGCGGAGAAATAAAAATAGAAACTAAAGACTTAGACGGTTCTGAGTTCATAATTAAACTATAGAAAATGAATCAAAATAAAGAAATAGAAAAACAAATAATGTCAACACATGATTTGTTTTGGGATGCATTGGCACAAAGAGATTCCGTTACAAGGTTTTCCATTTGTGCGGACGACATTACATTTATTGGAACAGGTTTAGAAGAGCGGGCTGAAAATAAAACTGCTTACATGGAAATTAATGAAAAAGGTATTGAACAATCTCCTAATCATTTTGCAATAGAATTTTTATGGAAGCGGATGTCACATTTTGGCAATATAGCCTGGGTTGAATCTGAGGTCGTATGGAACCAGGAAATCGGTGAGAATATTATAAGAGATCGTATAAGAAGTACAACGATACTGAAATACGAAAACAACAAATGGTTGATAGTCCATGTTCATGGATCCAGCCCCGACTACAGGTTCCAGGGAGGTAATTATATGACAAATGTGGACACACTCATTAGAAATAATGAACTGGAGAGGCAGGTGTATGAAAGAACCGAAGAATTAAATAAAACTTTAAAAAACCTCAAGGCTACGCAATCCCAACTTATTCAATCAGAAAAAATGGCCAGCCTTGGCGAACTCACGGCAGGCATCGCACATGAGATTCAGAACCCATTAAACTTTGTAAATAACTTTTCCGAAATAAATACAGAGTTGGTTGAGGAATTACAAACTGAAATAAAATCTGGAAACACGGAAGAAGCAATATCAATTGCAAATGATATCAAAGAAAATTCTGAAAAAATAAATCATCATGGCAAACGTGCAGGAGATATTGTAAAGGGAATGCTTCAACATTCGCAAAGCAGTACAGGCAAAAAAGAACCAACTGATATAAATGCGTTGTGTGATGAATATTTACGGTTGAGTTATCATGGTCTTCGTGCAAAAAACAAAAAATTTAATGCCGAACTCAAAACTAATTTTGATGAAACTATTGGGAAAATAAATATCATTCCACAGGATATGGGAAGGGTTTTGTTGAATTTATATAATAATGCTTTTTATGCTTGTGCTGAGCGTCTTGGAAGTGCAGTAAACGAAAAAATTAAAACTGCCGATAAAGATTATCAACCAACTGTTTCCATTCAAACAAAAAAATTAAATACACCCGATGGCTATCGGGTTGAAATAATCGTAAGCGATAATGGAAATGGCATTCCTCAAAGTATTGTAGATAAAATATTTCAACCATTCTTCACTACCAAACCAACTGGACAGGGAACGGGATTGGGTTTATCTTTGAGCTATGATATTATTAAAGCACATGGCGGAGAAATATCTGCAGGATCCTCTGGAAAAGTGGAGCGCAAAGCGGGCGAAGGAAGCACATTTATAATTCAATTACCTATTGACTGAATAAGAGATATGAATTCATTCTAAATTTGTTATGATGCTATAATTATTTATTTCTATTTTTTAACAGGTGTTTTTTTATACCATGATTGTATGAAATATTTAGTAACGTTTTTATTAGTTTTCATGTGTACGACACACACGCACGCTCAAACTAAAAAAATTGACAGCCTTAACAGGCTCATAAGCCTATCCAGATCAGATACGCAAAGAATTAATTTGAAGATTAAAAAGCTAAGTATACTGGAAAATGGCAACCTCGATTCCGCAATTGCTTTTGCAAAGTTGGTCATTGGAGAAGCGCAGCAAATTAATTATAAAAATGGGGAGGTAAATGCCAGAATGCGCCTGGCTTCTGATTAGTGTTTTACCGGCGAATATGACCTGGCTAAAAAAAACCTGGATGTTTCAAAGGAAATTCTATTACACAAAACAGATTCAACTTTGCTTGCCGGCATTTATTCCCGATATGGGATTATGTATTCCATGCAAAATAATTTTGACACATCGCATGAGTTCTATAATAAAGCACTGGAGATTGCCCGCAGGATAAACAATAAGGATTTACTCAGTACCATATACCAGAACAATGCAATTTCCTACCAACAGCAATCTAATTATTCCCAGGCATTAAAGAATTATCAAAATGCTTTAAATGCATCTGAACAAATAAATGATGAAGAGGGCGAAGCATTTATTTATCTCAACATTGGAATCACTTATAATACTCTTGAAGATTATACCAGATCAGAACAATCTTATTTAAAAGCAATTGCCCTTGCAAAAAAGCTGGATCTTAAGAATGTGCTGGCTTACAGTTATTCTAATTTAGCATCGTTGTATGAAGACCTGAAAAATTACAGTAAGGAATATGAAGCTGGAATGAAAGGAGCAACGTTAGGAAAAGAAATCGGCGACCAGGGAATAGAGGCAAGCAGCTTATCAAGAGTTGCACGTGCATTAGCGCAACAAAATAAATTTGAGGAAGCTGAAAAATTGGCACGCCAGGCAATAGAGGTAGGCGATTCATCC
>JBDTAN010000379.1:0-2783 GCA_039924585.1 Chitinophagaceae bacterium
AAAGAAATGCCGGAAGAAGAGTTGAAAATTTTGGCGCAAATATATGAGCGCCGAGGGTTGAAAAAAGAAACAGCCATGCAGGCTGCTATTGAAATGACAGCAAAAGATGCATTGGGAACGCACATGAGAGATGAATTAGGTATTAATGAAATCAACCAGGCAAATCCATTTCAGGCTGCATTAGCTTCAGGTGCTTCATTTACTGTTGGCGGTTTTATGCCGTTGTTAGTAATACTTTTTGCGCCAGTAAAAAGTATGGAATACTGGCTGTATGGTGCAACCATTATTTTTCTAATTATTTTAGGGGGCATTGCAGCAAAAACAGGCGGATCAAGTATTCAAAAAGCCATTTTACGAATTACTATTTGGGGAACACTTGCCATGGGATTATCGGCATTGGTCGGGTATATTTTTGGCGTTAGAGTATAATTTTAAATTCTTCAAAACTTGAAGTAATTTATTATGAAAAAAATAATTTTTATATTATTACTTCAAAATAGACATCATTAAAAATGGCAACAAATATTTCAACAATCAGCATTGATGCAACTAAAAGTAAAGTATGGGACACGCTCACAAAACCGGAACTGGTTAAGCTTTGGCAATATGGAAGCGAACTGGTTACCAATTGGGAAGTGGGCAGTGATATTCGCTTTCGGACTGAATGGGAAGGGAAAGTTTTTGAGCAATGGGGAAATATTTTAGAAGTCAGGCCTACGGAATTATTAAAGTATAGTTTGTTTGCTCCACGGCCCGGACTGGAAGATGCACCTGGAAATTACTTTATAATGTCTTATGTTTTGACAACAGAAAATGATCAAACAAAACTGGAGATTATCCAGGAAGATAACCGGCAAGGCGCTGTGCAGGAAGAACCTCAGGGAGAAGAAAACCCGGTACTGAAAATGCTGAAAGAAATTGCTGAAACGAATTAGAGCAAATGCTATTTTAATTAAACAGTAGATCCAATTGTATCATGAATAAAAGTGAAATAAAAAATAAATTGCATGCAAGTCATGATTCATTTATTGAATATGTGGTACAACTTCCGGATAAAGATTTTTTAAATGATCGAAATAATAAGTGGACAGCAGGCCAGCAACTCGAACACATTTATATCAGTGTAAAAGCAGTACGGCAAGCATTGAGCCTTCCTAAATTTTTAGCGAAAAGTATTTGGGGTTTTTCCAACAGGCCGGGGAAAAATTATGAAGAACTCGTGCTGAAGTATTTAAATAAATTGGAAAATGGCGGAAAATCTTCCCGTAGGTATATTCCAAAAATTGTTCATGTTCAAGAAAAAATAAAATTAAAAGAAGCATTATCAAAAGAGTTAAATCAATTATGTTCCAAAGTGGAGAGGTTTAGTGAAGAAGAATTGGATACATATATTTTACCACATCCTTTATTGGGAAAGTTGACAAACAGGGAAATGCTATACTTTACAATTTATCATGTGCAACACCACATGGAATTGATTAGAAAAAATTTGCTTTCTATTTGACTTACTTAAAAGATGAATAAGAATAATGAAGAGCAATTAAGAATAAAAATAAATACGGTGAAAAGTTTATCTTCAAAAGTATAAAGAAAATTGTTTCAACTGCTGAAGGAATTTATACCAGTGCAAAAAATGAAAAGCAGAACATTTATTGAAAATATAATTTTTTAAGTAATTCAAAATCAAAAAAATATGTCTAAGAAGTTTATATTATTTATTTTAATCAACCTGGTTCTGCTGCCTTTGGCCTTTTCGCAAAAAGCGTATGATGTAATTAATTATAGTGGTAAAACGGAAACTATGCTTATAAAATTTACACTTGCTGATGGGTATATTGAAGCATCACAATAAACTACCACAGAAATTAAATCAAAGAAAACTGCATCATTTATTCCTATTGATGGCGGCGTTGCCGAAAATAAAGAAATGAAATTTTATCACTATTCCGGAACAGGAGAAATTTTTAGCGACTACTTTATTTTGGAAGGCATAGAAGAATATTATGACAGCATCCCGGTAAAATTTTGTGGGAGATATTATGATGGAGAAAAAGTGATTAAATTTACCCTGGCTAAATTATGAGTGAAAAGTCCATTATCCTATTATCAATTGATCTGTTCATTTTTATAATTCTTTTAAAACTTGTATTTGGCAGTTTTAAAGAAATAAAAAAGTGCTTTTATTATTTAGTGAAACCAAATATTCTTTCCATTATTGAAAAAGATTATGACAAGGATTTGAAATACACAGATAAGCTTCTATTCATAGTTCTTATCATGATAATTATTGGCTTCGTGGAATTTTATTTTTTTTATTAGTAAAGAACAATATAACTGTACAATACAAATCACTCCTTAAAAAATCTATTTCTATGAACTGCGACCTTTTACTTTCCAACATTTCAAAACATATTTCTTTAACCACCGAAGAAAAAGATTTTTTTATCTCCATGCTACATTCAAGATCATTGGAAAAAGGAGATTTTTTACTGCGTGAAGGAGATGTGTGTAAATATGAAACTTTTGTAGTGAGAGGTTCACTTAAAATATATTTCCTGGATGAAAAAGGATTTGAACATATCATTGATTTTATTATAGAGGAATGGTGGGCAAGTGATTTATACAGTCTATTAACACAAACTGCCTCAACATCAAATATCAATGCCCTGGAAGACACGGAAGTTTTACAAGTAAGTAAAAATGATTTGGAAATATTATACCAGGAAATCCCAAAGCTGGAACGTTTTTTCCGGATACTTTTTCAAAATGCTTATATCACTCAA
>JBDTAN010000380.1:0-10322 GCA_039924585.1 Chitinophagaceae bacterium
TTCTTCTTCTGTAAATAAACGGTCGTAAATGCGTAACTCCAAATTTGCTGTGTGTAATGCGCTAACCCAATGCAAAGTACCCTTTACCTGCAAGTTTGAAGTATCTTGCCCACTGCGGCTTTCGGGAAAATACGTACAATGCAATTCTGTGATTTCTCCATTTTCATCTTTAATAACTTCATCACATTGAATGATGAAAGCACTTTTCAAGCGGACCATTTTACCAGGCGCCAGCCGAAAATATTTCTTTGCCGGCGCTTCCATAAAATCATCTTTTTCTATATACAATTCCCTGGTAAATGGAATTTTTCTTGAACCGTCAGCAGGATTTTCAGGATTGTTTTCGCTGTCCAATAATTCTACATGGCCTTCTTCAAAATTGGTAATGATGATTTTTAAAGGATCAAAAATGACCATTCGCCGCTGCGCGATTTTATTCAGGTCTTCACGCACACAAAATTCAAGCAAACCGAAATCAATCAGGTTCTCTCTTTTGGCAACACCAATTCTTTCGCAAAAATCCCGAATACTTTCCGGGGTAAATCCTCTTCTACGAAATCCACTGATCGTGGGCATGCGCGGATCGTCCCAACCATCTACAATTTTATCCTGTACGAGTTGTAATAATTTTCTTTTACTCATCACCGTATAACTCATATTTAATCGCGCAAATTCATACTGATGAGATGGAAAAATTTCTAATTTTTCAATGTACCAGTCATATAATTCGCGATGCGGAATAAATTCCAAAGTGCAAATAGAATGTGTAATGTGTTCCAGCGAATCCGATTGTCCATGTGCAAAATCATACATGGGATAAATGCACCAGTCATTTCCTGTGCGATGATGTTTTGCATGTTTGATTCGGTACATCACGGGATCGCGCATGTGCATATTAGGCGCAGCCATATCAATTTTTGCGCGCAATACTTTTTCACCGTCTTTGTATTTACCGGCTCGCATGTCACGGAATAATTCTACATTTTCTGCAATACTTCTTACACGAAATTTTCCTTCAATACCTGGTGTTGTAGGTGTACCTTTTTCCAATGCAATTATTTCAGCGCTGCTATCATCCACATACGCAAGCCCTTTATTGATTAATGTTTCAGCGAATTTGTATAACTGTTCAAAATAATCACTGGCATACAATTCATTGTCCCATTTATACCCCAACCAGCGCACATCTTCCTTAATGCTGTCCACGTATTCGGTTTCTTCTTTCGTGGGATTGGTGTCGTCAAAACGCAGGTTGGTTTTGCCACCATATTTTTTTGCCAAACCAAAATTGAGCGAAATGCTTTTAGCATGCCCGATATGCAAATAGCCATTGGGCTCAGGCGGAAATCGTGTATGTATTTGCGGATATTTCCCGGACGTAAGGTCAGCTTCCACTATTTCTTCTATAAAATTTAATGATCTTTCTTCACTCATGTTGTCGTGGATTTTATTAAAAAACCTAAAACGATTTTAAAATTATTCAATTAAAAATAAACTTTTTAATTGAATTTATTTTTTTAAAAAGAGCGGAAAACGGGACTCGAACCCGCGGCCTTCAGTTTGGGAAACTGATGCTCTACCAACTGAGCTATTTCCGCTTATTCTCTTCTTTGATTTTAAAAAACAAGATCTTCGTAGGCTGCCTGTAATTCATTGTATGCATGTGTATCGCCTGCAAGTCGCGTTGCTTCTAAGCCTTTTTTATACCATTGCACGGCGAGGTCTGTTTCATCCAACCGTTCGAGCAATCTTGCCAAATGATAATAGGAGCCAATATAATCCGGCGACTCAGATAAAATTTCTTCAAAAATATCTTTTGCTTTGGCATCATCGCCGGCCTTGATGTATTCCAGCGCCAGTGCATGCCGTAGGAAATTATCTTTAGGATTTTCTTTTAATAATTCTTTGAGTTTATCAAAACGTGCCATCCGTTTTTCATTTATTATACAATAAATATTTTTTTACTTAAACAAATTTAAGCCTTCGTTTCATACAATAATTCATAATATTCATGCGCCATACGATTACTGTCAAACTGGAAACGAACATCACGCATTCCATTTTTTGTAATCTGTCGCCAGGTATCTTTTTCTTCGTAAAACATAGGTATGATTTTATTGAGTAAAATATCATACAAATGTTCCAAATCATACTGATCCTGGTCATGCTCGGACATGGATTCATAATCTGTTATTGGAATTACAAAACCATTGTTACCATCATTCATAAATTCGGGAATCCAGCCATCATCAGTTGAAAAATTTACAGCGCCATTCATTGCCGCCGTCATACCGCTTGTTCCCGAAGCTTCGCGTGGCACACGCGGATTATTTAACCAAACATCTGATGCTTGTTTCATTCTTTTGCTCAACGCCAGTTCATAACCCGCCATCACAGCAACATTTTTATATTCCTTACTGAGATGAACAAGATTATCAAATTGCGTGATCGCCGGATAATCGGCAGGGTAAGGTTTTCCGGCCCAAATAATTTGCACAGGATATT
Source organism: Chitinophagaceae bacterium (assembly GCA_039924585.1). Taxonomy (GTDB): domain Bacteria; phylum Bacteroidota; class Bacteroidia; order Chitinophagales; family Chitinophagaceae; genus JAFDXJ01. The sequence continues at coordinate 2,506 of JBDTAN010000380.1, forward strand.
TTGTATCAGTCAATAATTTTTTAAATGCCGCTTCATCCTGTGTCAATAAATCTGCACGCTTATAACCTGCGAGGCGACGTGCCCAAACGATCGTTAAAATATTGGGATCAAAAATTTTCCCTGTTTGGTCTGCAACTATTTCAAAGGCTCTTTTCTTTAAATGTTTTTTCCGGTCTTCAAATAAAAGATCATTTCCTTCTTCCATGAAATGATATAATTGTTTGTCTGCCCAATAGCGAAAATTCTGCGCATTCGTAATGGAAATGATTGGACAAATATTGTCATATTTCCCCCACATTTCCCTGGATACATGGCCATGCAATCTGGATACACCATTTGCCAGCCGCGCAAAACGTAAAGCAGCTAAAGAATGATTAAAAGAATCTTCGTAATTGCCGGTGAGGTCTTTCACTTCATCTATGGAAAGGCCGCAGAAATAACTCATTTTATGACAAAGAAAAATATCATGTTTTTCATTACCCGCTTCTTCCGGCGTATGCGTAGTGAAGACCAGGCGTTCCCGCACTTTATTGATATCTTTAAATTTATTGTATAAATAAAATGCAGATGAAATACCATGCGCTTCATTCAAATGATATACGTCGGGATTAAAACCTAACTCATCAATTAATTTTGCACCGCCAGCACCCAATAAAATAAACTGCGCTACTTTGCTGGCCACATTTGCGTCATATAAATGATGGCAAATAGTTTGCGATACATAATCATTTTCCGGCAGGTCGGTTGACAATAAAAAAAGAGGTGCCGACTTAAACGTTTCGGGATTGAGATAATAAGCTTTTACCCAAACCGGATGATCGTGAATAGTTAGCTGAAATTTAATACCCGTATCTTCTAAAAAACTATAATTTTTTTCCATCCAGGTTACGCGCATTGTTTGGTCCTGGTTGCGTGTTTGGTCATAATAGCCATATTTCCATAGAATACCTATGCCTATTACGTTTTGACGAAGTTCGTATGCGCTGCGCATGTGGGAACCCGACAAAAAACCGAGGCCGCCACTGTATATTTTTAAAGGTTGATGTACGGCAAATTCCATAGAAAAATAAGCCACTTTTTTGGTATATCTGTCGTCCCTTTTATAGGGCACTTCATACTTACTGAAATTCATTGAATGTTTTTTCTGTTGCGGCGCAATTTAGGGTATAAATATTATCCATAAAAACCTTCTGCATTTATTAACCTGTATAGTGGATAAAATTTTTAGATATCGCCTGGAAAGTTAAAATACTATTTTTAGGAATAAAATTATGGGTAAAAGTATAGGAAGAAATATTTATTATTTGTAGAAATGTCAATTCGGTTTTTTCTTCACATATTCATCATCAAAAAAACATTTAATACCGCGGTGATTGCCGCAATTACCCCGTTCTTTCACAATAATTCTTTTTCCTTCAAATTGAAAATCAATCACACAGACATCTCCATTCTCCTGGAAAATTGCATGCTTTGAATCTGTCATTTTCATGATACCTTTTAATTCACCTATACAATCACCATCATTTTTTTCAAAATGAATAAAAAACTGGTAATTATTTTCATCCTTTCCATCCCGCAGCGATATATAATTTCGTTTATCTTCTATATAATTGCCACTATATGTATGTTTTTGCGGGAGTGTATCCAAAGGATTAATAACCGCAATATTTTCGGGATTTTCATTACTGTCTTTCATCACCGTTATAAATGAAAGCGCAGACGCTGAATAGGCTAAGCTATTGCGACTGTAAAGAATTGTATTCTCTTTTCCTTTTTTTTCCCGGCTGATAATAAAGGCAGGTTCTGCTGTAATAAAAACATTGTGGCTGTAATCGTCGGGGTTGTTTTTTTCAAGCAGGTCCTGGTAAGCCACAAACTTTTTTTCTTTATCAAAAACGAATACGATCAGTCCGGTATTTTTACCATTCCTGATTGTTAGCAGGTAAAAATTATCCGTAGTGGATTCTTTTTTTCCAATGGCATGAAAAGTGATCTTTGGTGACTTATCTTTTCCTCTTTTAAAAGATTGCATAACCGAATCCGGCACAATACCGGAAATGGCTGCATAGCTTATGGTTGTTGTATCTCCCGCGTTTTGCAAACTGGTATCATATATACGTATTGGCAATTTTAATGGCTGAAATGCTTTACTGAATTCATCCATAGAAACCTGTGCATCCCCGGAAAGAGAGATTGTGTCATTTTTGCAGGAATAAAAAAGGGTGAGTGTAAAAAGCGTGGCCAGTAAAATGCGCATGTTTTTATATTTAAAAAAATAATTTATACAAATATGCAGGGAAAAATGATGTTCATTGCAAATATATTTGTAATCATTTAAAATTATTGTCAACCGCTCAACAAACAAGTCCATTGATCAAATCATATTTCTTATTTTTTTCGCTTTTTATCTTTTTCCCTTTGCGGGATGAAAATATTATTGGGCCGAATATTTCGCACAAAAACAGTTTCGTTGCAAATACTGCGGAGAAATATGTGGTTTGCTCCTGGAACCTGAAAGATTTTGGCAATGCAAAATCCAGTGCTACGTTAAATTTTATTGCACAAACAGTTTCAGATTGTGACATATTAGCCATCCAGGAAGTGGTGGCAGGAAATGGCGGTGAGGAAACAGTTGCCAAACTTGCACTTTTATTAAACAAGGGAAATGCGCACTGGGCTTATGTTGTGAGCCCGCCGACTTCCGGCAACTCGTATAAAACAGAGCGTTATGCTTTTCTCTGGAAAACGGCACGCGTGCAATTGAAAGAAAAGGCATGGCTTGAAAAAAAATATACTCTCGAAATAGACCGCGAACCTTATTTCGCTACTTTTTCATTGAATGGCAAAGAATGTACACTGGTCAATTTTCATGCAATTACAAAAAAAATGCAGCCTGAGACAGAAATAAAATATTTTAAATTTTTACCCGCCGAATACCCGGAAAAAAATTTATTGTTCCTTGGTGATTTTAATTGCCCGGCAACACATACTGTTTTTAATCCCATAAAAGCTATGGGTTATAAGGCTGCATTGAAAGATCAGAAAACTACGTTAAAGAAAAATTGTGTTGCAAAAGATTGCCTGGCTTCGGCTTTTGATAATTTTTTTTATATACCCGACAAAGTGAATGTTGATGCTGCGTGGGCTTTTTATTTTTATAAACAGTTTCAATCTATGGAGGATGCCGGGAAAATTTCAGACCATTTGCCGGTCTTTTTCAGGTTTGAATTAAATTGAAAAAGTGATTTTTGTTTTCATAAATTTAAAAGAACTTCGCCAGGGATAATAGAATTTCAAATTATGGAGAAACGCCTTTTAAAGGAACAGGAAAAGTTTGCAGCAGTTTTCCAAAATGCTTCGCTTGGTATTTTACTTATTAATAATAAGGGGGATATTGAGTTGGCCAATGATTTTTTGTTAGCCATGTTTGGTTATGAAAGAGAAGAAATCGTTGGTTGTAAGCTGGAGCTATTGATACCGCCAAGATTCCATACAGTGCATGTTACCGACCGCGATGAGTTTATTGCGAACCCGGCCAGCAGGCCGATGGGAATAGGCCGTGATCTTTTTGGTATGAAAAAAGATGGTTTTGAAATTCCTTTGGAAATCAGCCTGAGTAGTTATTCCAATGATGATGGCGTATTTTCAATAGCTTTTATCAGCGATATCAGTGCGCGAAAAGAAACGGAAATAAAATTGCGCCAACAACGGCTTGCACTGGCAGAAATGAACAAGAGAATGGAAGCTCAGAATGATGAACTTGAAAAAAATGTGCATGAACGTACACTGAAATTACAGGAAGCATTACGGAAACTGGAAATGTCAAAAGATGTGCTTTTTAAAGCGCTGAACAAAGAAAAAGATTTGGGTGAATTAAAGAGCGCATTTGTATCAATGGCTTCACATGAATTTCGTACACCACTTAGTACCATCCTTTCTTCCGCTTCTCTGTTATCAAAATACATATTAACGGAAGAACAACCTAACCGGGATAAGCATGTTCAGCGCATTAAATCTGCAGTCACAAATTTGAATAATATTCTCAATGAATTTTTATCACTCGGAAAGATTGAGGAAGGAAAAATTACTGCTCATTTTACTTTATTTAATATTCGCGAACTCATCCTGCAGCAGGCAAATGAAATGAATGATATTTTAAAAAAAGGCCAGCAAATTAAATATACACATACAGGCAAAGAACTGGTTCGGCTGGATGAAGTTTTATTTAAAAATATCCTGATCAACCTAATTTCCAATGCAGCAAAGTTTTCTCCAGAGGCGAAAACCATTTTGATCAATTCTGAGGTTTCCGAAAAAAAAATTATATTCACCATTAAAGATGAAGGGATGGGCATATCCAAACAAGACCAGGAACATTTATTTGAAATATTTTACCGTGCTAAAAATGTATCTAATATTCCCGGAACAGGCCTGGGATTGCACATTGTAGGAAAATATGTAGAGATGATGAACGGCCATTTGAAATTGAAAAGTGAACTCGAAAGCGGTACAGAAATCAACATAACATTTAAACAATGATAAAAATTCTGCTGGTGGAAGACAGCCCGGAGATCCGGGAAAATACGGCTGAGATTTTGGAGCTTGCGGGCTATGAAGTATTTACGGCAACCAATGGGCGCGAAGGTTATGAAGTTGCCTTACAAAAAAATCCTGGCCTTATTATTTGTGATATTATGATGCCGGTATTGGATGGTTACGGATTGTTGCACTTGCTTAATAAAAATGAGCAACTGAAAAATATTCCGTTTATTTTCCTGACAGCAAAAACAGAACGTGGTGATTTTCGCAAAGGCATGGAAATGGGTGCAGATGATTATATTACAAAACCATTCACAGATATTGAACTGATGAATGCTATTGAAATCAGGCTTAGAAAAGAAGCAAAAATTTCCGAGCGCATGCAGGCCACGCAAAAACTGGATGGTTTTTTTCAAAGTATTTGTGGAGAAGAAACATTGAAAGAACTTGCAGGATCTAATATCATAATGCAATATAAAAAAAAGCAAGGCATATATGCGGAAGGACAGCAGCCACACAATTTATTTTATATTACCTCTGGAAAAGTAAGAACATATAAGATCAATGATTATGGTAAAGAACTTACGGTAGGATTATTTGCAGCAGGGGATTTTTTTGGATACCAGTCACTCCTGGAAAATACGATGTACCAGGAATCAGCTGAAACGCTTGAGGAATCAGAGGTTTCAAGTATAGGTCGTACAGATTTTGAGAAACTTGTTTATAAAAATAAAGATGTGGCGCAAAAATTTATCCGGTTGCTTGCCCACCACGTTCATGAAAAAGAAGAACAACTTTTAAGTCTCGCTTATAATTCTTTAAGGAAAAGAGTGGCAGAAGCACTTCTTAGTTTATTGAATAAATATAAAGAGGAAGGGATAGAAAATTTTTCCATGCACATTTCCAGGGAAGATATTGCACACTTAGCAGGCACAACCACTGAATCTTTGATCCGCACATTGAGTGATTTTAAAAATGAAAACATCATTGCTGCAGGCCCGGGAAATATAAAAGTGCTGGATGAAGATAAATTAAAAAATATGTTTAATTAATCCGGGGAGAAGACAGCATTTTTTTGTTGAATTCGAGTGCAAGGTTTAAACATTTTTTTTCAAGTGCATGCATGCTTTCACGCAATACATCATGCCCGGAGATTGCGGTACGGTCTTTTTCGAAACTCGATGTTTGGGAAAAGTTTAGGAGGGATTTTGAAAGATTTTCGAGCATTTCATCAATATGGATGAATTCATTTTGAAAATGTTCTGCAGATGCTAAATCAAATACTATTCCGGTATCATCTGCCATTTCACTCAGCCTGTATTTTAGCAGTGCATTTTCCTGTTTAAAGAATTCTAAACTTCTTTGCCAGGACATAAACTCTTGTTGCAACTGATGGTATTTTGCCAATTTCATTACTGTATTGTTGAGCCTCCGATATCTCGATTTTTTAAAAAGACAGGCTAAATGTGTTTCAAAAATGCAGTATTGTTTTTAAGTATTTTATGATGACAAACAGACGCTTGCATGATTTAAATCAGTTGCAAATTTTTAACAGGTTCAGAAAGCTTTAAGACTTTGTTGTATTCATTTTTGCTGTGATCATAATAATACCTGCAGTAATAAGTAAGGCACAGAAAAATAATAGAATATTTGCCGCAGGGATAGGCTCCATTTGAAAAACTTCGAGGCCCTGCGCCATTAAAATGACTTCCTGCACGAGCACACCTGTTATAAAAAGTATGGCCCCGGAAACGGATACATGGCGTTGTCGTGTACATAAATATTCATTGATATATCCAATGATAAAAAATGAAATGATGCATAAAAAAGACAAGTGTAAATACCCAATTACTATTGGCCTGAAAGCAAATGCAAAATGGCTGAAGTATGGGATAACGGAAAGCATTTGCAATATCACTTTAATGATAAATGCAACTGTTGCCAGGATCCAGAATGTGCGCGTGGTTTTAGTAAAGGAATGCGGGATAAATTTTTTAATTGCCGGGATCAGTTTTAAAAAATAAAATAATACCAATAACTGCAGAACGCCTGATATATCTGCGATGTAGCGTAGATAGGAGGGTAATTCCAGCCAAAGAATAGATAATAAATAAGATGGCGCTACAGTGACTGCCATGATGAGAAATAATTTTTTATTGATTGCTACTTCCTGTACCAGACCGGTCCGGAATAAATGATAAAATAACAAGCCAAAGCATACAAATAAAAACCAGCCATTATATTGGAAATGCAGGAAGAAATAAATGGCAGCGAAATAATATTCCTGGTCCGTATTATGAGATGCCATCAGGTAAGCCAGTGTGAAGGCACCAATGGCAGAAATGCCCCATAAAATTAAAGCAGTCTTAAACCAGTTCACGGCATAGGATTTATCAGTCACCAGTTTGAGGTCCCGCCAGAAAAAATAAATGAAAAAGAACGAAATAAAAATGGTTAGCGTGGAAAAGCAAATAGAAAATGCTGCATATCCTTCAAAAATAAAAGAGATAAACATGCCATAAGCGGCAATGCAATTCGCAAAAATGATCCGGTTATATTTTTTATAATTTGTATTAATCGAATTTCTTTCGAGGTAATTGACCAGCAGAGCCATCAATGCAGTGGTTACCCAGCCTACGAATGCAAAATGCGAATGTGCATTCAATAAATATTTCTGATTAATGATGGGAAGCGGGAAATTGATTTTGTACCTAAGCGTAACACCCGCCAGCGCTACTACACAGAAGTTAACCAGTGCAAATTGCAGCCAACGCCTTGTTTTAAATTCATCCATAAAGCTAATGCAAGATTGTTTTTAATAATAATGAAACCAAATGCAAAAAAACAATTTTTTTATATAAAACAGATATGACAGGGATCAGTAAAAAATAAACCATTTTATGATGCGCATCATAAAATAAATATACGACCTTAGCTAATCTTGCATTGTCTAAATTTTAAAAACTGAATTATGAAAAAATTGATGATTGTTTTAGGGTTTGCTGCTTTCTTAGTAGCTTGTGGTAATCAAAATAACCCACCAGTTACAGATCCGCAACCTGTTGCTGATCCAAATACAGCAACAACCGATAATGGAAATCCATCTTATGACCCTAATAGGGGCGAAGGAAAATTTCATGATGTGCAGATTCCTGCTACTTTAGATGCAGCTATGGCAGATAAGGGACAAAAAATCGTAGAATTAAAATGCGAATCATGCCACAAAATGACTGATGAAAAATTGGTAGGTCCAGGATGGCATGGTGTTACTTCCCGCC
>JBDTAN010000381.1:0-4797 GCA_039924585.1 Chitinophagaceae bacterium
CAGTTGATCGCACCCTGACCGGATTCATATTGTGTAGGAACTGTTTCTGTGAAAACCTCCCGCACAGTGCCTGTTGCAGCATCTGCTATCCTGAATTTTTCAATTTTATGATCTCTTGAAGTGGATAAAAATGCAAGTTGAGAATTGTCTGCATTCCAATCCACATCATCGAATGTACCACTGCTGGAAATGTCATCGCTAAGTGATGCACGATGTGGATCCGGCGGCACTTGCAGGCGAACTACTTTAGGATTATCTACATCTATAATTACTCTTTGTATTGTTATGATGTTGCTGTCTCCCGGCAATGGATATTTCCAGGATTGCAAAATAGGATGGCCGTCCGTTGCCTGAACGAGATACATATCACCGGCAAGGCGTTCATCCTGCTGGAAAGTGGCAATTTTTTTTGAATCATCGGACCAGCGCAATATTGGCGCGTCACTATGTGTCCAGCCCGCATTATCCGTGGCGTAACCAAAATTCTTCACACCATCTGTAGTGAGTTGTGTGCTTTTATTAGTCGCTATATCACGAACCCATAAATTATAATCTTTTATATAAGCAGCTTTTGATTTATCCGGTGATACTACTTCATTCCGGTTTCCTCTTTCTGCAGGTTTATATGCTGCATCCTGTGAAATAGTATAAGATGAAAGATCTGCTTTCCAATGTTTTCCGGCAGCATCGAATAGTAAATATTTATTATCACTGGAGTAATCAATATTAGCAAAAGGCAACATATCCGCCGTTACACTTTTACCTGTGGCTGTGCCAATTGCAGCCGCTAATTTGGCCTGGTCAAAAGCCATTGTACGAGTGCCTTTTTGAGCATCTACCAGCATATAATTACTACCGGTCGAAGTCATATCGCGATACCAGAAAATATGGTCGTTGATCCAATGCGGCCGAACATCACCATGGTCTACATATTTTTGAATATAGTAAGGAAGCGCCTGCTCCGCTTTTGTGTAATCATTATCTGTTAAGATTTTATTCTGAGAAAAAACGGTGAATGATAAAAAGAGAAGGACAAGAGTGAAAGAAAAATTTTTCATGCTGAATAATTTTGAAATTGGGAAATAAGATACTGCTTGTTGCAATGTAAGAATTTATTTAAAATGAACACCGGCAATTATATTAGCGGTAAAATAAATTTCTACTAGAAAAAATTTAAATAAAACTTTATCTCACTGCATCACTAAAAGCGAACGCATGAAATAGAAAAGACCCTTATAAATTCAAAGAAATTATACCACCTGTGCCCTATCATCCACTTCAACTGGCGTTTCAATAGTTGTTGTTGTAGGTTCAGATTTTTGAGGAAAAAATCTTTTTTGCCAAATCACCAATGCAATCACACCGGTAGAAATAGACGCATCCGCGAGATTAAAAACGGGCCGGAAAAATTCAAAATCCTCTCCGCCCCAAAATGGAAACCAGGAAGGATAATGCGCATTCTGAACGATGGGGAAATAAAGCATGTCCACCACTTTTCCATGAAGAAAAGAAGCATAACCGCCATCCACAGGAAAAATAGATGCTACATTTTGCAGGTAAGGATCACTGTTTTCAAATATTAATCCATAAAACATGCTATCTAATAAATTTCCCAAAGCGCCAGCATATATTAATGCTGCACAGATGATAAAACCGGGATGATTTTTTTTCTGAATAATATGCCGCAAGTAGAACGTTCCAAAAATGACGGCGACCAAGCGGAATAAAGTAAGTATTATTTTTCCTGTATCTCCACCAAATTTCCAACCCCAGGCCATGCCTTCATTTTCTACGAAGTGCAGGTTAAACCAATTACCAATCACATTATGCTCTTCGCCGATGTAATAATTTGTTTTGATAAAAACTTTCAATGCCTGGTCTGCCAGTATGATTAATAATACCAGGAAAAATACATGCTTGCCTTTCACGCTCAATTTTTTGAAGAGGCAAATATAAATGAATGTTGATGGAAAAATGCAGGAAGCTTTCTACGGGATGGAATCTTGTAGAAAAATTAAGTTTTATTCTTCCAGGTAAATACGCTTCACCCGCTGACTGATACTCGTAAGAATTTCGTAGGAAATAGTGTTGCACCATGCGGCAATTTCCTGCACTTGTATATGTTTTCCAAAAATTTCCACTTCATCGCCTTCCTCCACCGGCCATACATCCGTAACATCCACCATGGCCATATCCATACAAACACTTCCCACTACGGGCACACTTTTACCATTAATAAAAACATATCCATTTCCATTGCCCATTTTTCGTGAAAATCCGTCTGCATAGCCAATTCGAATCGTTGCAATCATCCTGTCTGAGTTAAACTTTCCTTTTCTGCTATAGCCAATTGTTTCTCCGGCGCGCACTTTCCGGATCTGCGCAATGGTTGTTTTTAGCGTGGTTACATGTTGTAAAAAATGTCTTTTATCTTTTGCAGAATCAATGCCGTATAAACCTATACCCAAACGCACCATATCAAATTGCAAATTTGGATGACGAAATATTGAAGCTGTGTTGGCAATATGCCGAAGGAACGGATATTGAATAATCGACTTTAATGCTTCACAAAATTCGAGGAAAAGTGTTGCCTGCTGAAATGTAAATGCATCTTCTTTTTCATCTTCACTTGCGGCTAAATGACTGAATACAGATTTCACCAGGAAATGCGTGTTGTTTGTAAAAACACCGGATAAAAAATCAAGGTCCTTATTTTCAAAACCAAGTCGGTGCATGCCCGTATCTACTTTGATATGAACAGGATATTGTTGTATGCCCTGTTTTTGAAGAAAGGTAAAAAATGAAAGTAAAATTTGTTCGGAAAATAATTCAGGTTCCAGTTGATGCTGCACTAACGTTTCAAATGCTTCTTCATCCACATTCATCACCATGATGGGTAAACGTATTCCTGCATTCCGGAGATCAACACCTTCATCCGCATACGCAACGGCAATATAATCAACGTTGTGAAACTGAAGCACAGCGGCTATTTCAGCATCACCGCTGCCATAACCAAATGCTTTTGTCATGGCCATCAATTTTACGCCGGGCTGTAAAGCAGATTGGTATTCTTTTAAATTATTTGCTAATGCTGTAAGATTAATTTCCAACACTGTCTGATGCACTTTTTTTGCCAGTGCTGCCATAATTTTTTCAAACTCAAAAATGCGCGCACCTTTTACCAATATCGCTTCATTGTGTAAATGATGAAATTGAAAGTCATGTAAAAATGCATTGGTATCTATGAAATGAAAAACTTCCGTGATTTTTTTTTGTAATTCGTCAATATATTTTTCCCATTCCTGGCCGATCACGATAGCGCGTTGGACTTTTTTTGCGCGTAACATTTTGATCACATTATAAAAAAGATCGTTGCTTGCCGGTGCCGGCAAATCAGACAGGATCACGGATTTATTTGCAAATTGATTTTGCTGGTTTAAAAAATCCAGGGCTACTTCCAGGGAAGTGATATCAAAACTATAACTATCATTGATCACCGTGCAACCATTAATCGCTTCCACCATTTGCAGGCGCATTTCCATGGACGTTAACTGCAATAATCTTTGTTGAATCACAGGAATTGGAACTGATAATACAAGCATCAATGAAATGCAGTGCATCGTATTTTGCAATGATGCTTCGTCAGTAAATGGAATTATTACTTCAAAAAATTTCTCATTGGCTCGTAATTTTATTTCAGTGACATCCTTCTTTTTTTCAAAATCAAGAATGCAACAATCATTTTCATTTTCCCTACCCCAAGTATATAATTTAGGGATGCAGGGAATATTATTTTTCTCAATAATTTCTTTAATTCCAAATGGGCAAATAATTTTTTTCGCGTGGGTAAATAATTTCATTTTTTCCCTGCATTTCTCTTCCATATTTTCAAAACCTTCATCATGGGCATGGCCTAGATTGGTAAAGATCCCAATAGAAGGCTGAATCATTTTTTCCAATGCTTCCATTTCATTTTTCTCTGAAATACCTGCTTCGAAAATGGCCAGGTCATTTTCCGCTTTCATTTGCCAAACGCTTAGTGCTACGCCGATTTGAGAATTATAACTTCGCGGACTTCGGATGATGGAAAAATCGGGTGAAAGCAATTGGTACAGCCATTCTTTTACAATGGTTTTTCCATTACTTCCCGTAATCCCAATTACCGGGTAATCAAAATTGGTACGATGATGGGCGGCTAATTTTTGTAATGCATCAAACGTATTTTTTACAATAATAAAATTTGCATCCGGGTATCCTTCAAAATCTATTTCCTCCTGTAGCACAAAATTTCTAATTCCATTTGCATATAATTCCGGTATAAATACGGCACCATTCCTGCGTTTTGTTTTCAAGGCAAAAAACAAAGAAGTTTCTACAAAGGAAATTCGCCGCGAATCTGTCAGTAGATGCTCAATGAATGAAGCTGGCGATGAGAGAATATTTTTTCCCCCGATAATATTTGCAATATCAAGAATGTTATAAGACAATAATTAAATTTTAAGATTCGGGCTCCTCTTTATAATCTTCAGGATTGCCTTTTCCTATAATAAATATAGAATAAAAAATGGAACCACTAATACATAATAAAATTACACCCAATGAAATGAAAACCTGGGTTTCATTACTGATACCTAATTGAGATATCCAATGTTCACCGAGCATTTTTGCTCCAATAAAAATAAGTATAATAGCAATGCCCTGTTGCAGGTAGTCAAACTTGCTGACAGCGCCACGTAATAGAAAAAACAAGGAACGCAAGCCCAATACTGCAAAAATATTGGATGTATAAATGACCAT
>JBDTAN010000382.1:0-4601 GCA_039924585.1 Chitinophagaceae bacterium
CGGTACCCTTTTAGGGAGTACACGGCAACCACTTGTAGCTTATTGGCCAAAAGGTATTAAGCCTAATCAATCCACAAATACGTTGGTTGATTTTACAGACTTTCTACCAACTTTTGCTAATTTGGCCAAGATTCCTATACCTACTAATTATGGAACGCTTGATGGAGTGAGTTTCTATGATAATCTTACCGGGAAAAATGGGATCGACAGAACCTGGTCCTTTTGTCAATGGGATAATAATCCAAACGATAATAAACCTATGATCAGGTATATCAATGATACAATTTATAAATTATATGATGAGCCGCCATTATATCAACGTTTTTATAATATGCAGGTAGACAAATATGAATTGTACCCCATACCTGCAAATAAACAAACTGAAGCAGAAAAACAAATCAGGCAAAATTTTATTGATGTGTTGCTGCAAATGCATAATTAATATTTATTTCAACTACTTAAAAAAAGCCTGTAAAAAATGCAGGCTTTTTGTTTTCGCTTTTAAATTTGGGATATGACTAAATATTTAATTGCCGGCCTTGGGAATATTGGATTGGAATATGAAAATACAAGACATAATATCGGTTTTAATGTGGCTTCTGCTTTTGTGCAAACACATGGCGGAGTTTTCCAGCCTGGGCGATACGCAGATACTGCAGAGATTAAATTGAAAGGAAAAATTTTCATCGTCATCAAGCCCACGACATTTATGAATCTCAGCGGAAAGGCATTTTCTTTTTGGCTGCAAAAGGAAAAAATTAAAATAGAAAATTCATTGACAATTGTAGATGATCTTGCTTTGCCTTTATCAAAATTAAGGCTACGGGCATCTGGTAGTGATGCCGGGCATAATGGTTTAAAGGATATTCAATTTTATTTAAACACTGATGCGTATCCCAAATTACGTTTTGGAATTGGAAATAAATTTCCGAAGGGAAGGCAAGTTGATTTTGTATTAAGCAATTGGTTGCCTGAAGAAATGCCCATAATTGAAAAGAAAATAGAAGCCAGTAGAAAAGTGATAGAAGATTTTGCTTTTTCAGGAATTGATGCGACGATGAATTGGGTAAATAAATTGGAATTTGCCTGAATATTTTTGGACGTATAATTAGTTTAAGGTTATTTTTATATTTCAAATTAATTGCTTAAAAATTTATCTATGAAAATTTTTTGTATTGGGCGGAATTATGCAGAACATGCAAAAGAATTAAAGAACGATATCCCCACGGAACCGGTTATTTTTATCAAACCTAAAAGTGCGCTTCTTCCAGATAACATTCCCTTTTATTACCCTGAATTCACGAATGAATTGCATTATGAATGTGAATTGGTTTTCCGTGTTTGCAAAAATGGAAAATATATCCGGGATTATCGTGCAGATAAATATATTGATGCAGTCACTGTAGGTATAGATTTTACGGCCCGTGACATACAAAATGAATTGAAGAAAAAAGGTCTTCCCTGGGAAAAAGCAAAAGCCTGGGATCATTCTGCAATTTTAGGAGAATGGATTGATTTAAAAGATATTGATCTGAAAAATCCAATTGAATTTTCCATGGAATTAAATGATGTAACCGTTCAGAATGGGAACAGTAAAAATATGATCTTTCCAATAGGTATAATTATTGAAAATATCTCGCGTTATTTTGCATTACAGATCGGCGACATTATTTATACCGGCACTCCTGCAGGTGTAGGTGAATGTGTGGTAGGTGATCATCTATGCGGATATATAAGTAATGAAAAACTCTTCGATATGGATATTAAATAAGCAGGATATCTTTTTGCATTTACTTTCAGAATCGGATATTTGCACATGTTTGATTTTAATTTACTTACGAAAGCCTACAGTTTAATGGCTACAGCCAGGCGAATGGCAGAATTATATGATGAAAACCGCGCTATATGCAAATTTGTCCATTCTACTTCTAAAGGACATGAAGCCATACAAATTGCTACAGGTCTCCAACTTTTGAACTGTGATTTTGCCAGCCCCTATTACCGGGATGACAGCCTGATGCTTGCGATGGGATTTGAACCTTACCAGTTGATGCTGCAATTACTTGCTAAAGCAGATGATCCATTTTCCGGTGGTCGATCATATTATTGCCATCCTTCAAACCGTATTAATAAATATCCACAAATAATTCATCAAAGTAGCGCTACCGGCATGCAGGCAATTCCAACCACCGGGATTGCACAAGGCATTCAATTTATGGAAAATACCGGCTCCCCACTATTGATAAAAGGACCGGGTAATGAAAACCCAATTGTATTATGCAGCTTAGGTGATAATAGTGTTACAGAAGGAGAAGTGAGTGAAGCCTGGCAATTTGCTGTTTTAAAAAAATTGCCCATAATATATCTTATCCAGGATAATAATTGGGGTATCAGTGTAACTGGTGAAGAAGCGCGGGCTATGGATGCGTATGAATATGCATCAGGTTTCCCGGGTTTTAGAAAATTTAGTATTGATGGCACCGATTTTATAGAAAGTTTTTTGACCATGCAGCAAGCGATTGATTATGTGCGAACTGAAAGAAAGCCAGTAGTTGTTCATGCATCTGTGCCTTTATTAGGTCATCATACCAGCGGCGTTCGGAAAGAATTTTACAGAAGTGCAGAAAACCTACTGCAGGAAAGTGAAAGAGATCCTTATCCAAAATTGAAACATGTTTTATTGGCACACGGGTATAGTAATGAAGAAATTTCGAAGATTGAAAATGATGCCAAAAATATAGCGGAAGATGCTTTTCAAAAAGCGATACTTGCACCTGATCCTGCAGTTTCATCTGTATCAGATCACATTTTCGCAAAATCAAATGTGCTCGAAGAAAAAGGGGAAAGAAGTCCTTCAAATGGTGAAAAGGTGGTAATGGTTGATGCAGCCATGCATGCTATAGAAGAAATAATGCAACAACATCCTGAATGTCTTTTATATGGCCAGGATGTAGGAAAAAGATTGGGTGGCGTTTTCCGTGAAGCTGCAACACTGGGCGATAAATTTGGTGAGCTTCGTGTTTTTAATACAGGCATTCAGGAAGCATATATAGTAGGTTCTACCGCTGGCCTGTCCGCTCTTGGCCTGAAACCTATTGTTGAAATTCAGTTTGCCGATTATATTTATCCGGCCTTCAACCAGTTGGTATGCGAGATTGCTAAATCTTGTTACCTCACCAATGGTAAATACCCGGTGAGTGTTGTTATTAGAATTCCAATTGGCGCCTATGGAGGTGGTGGCCCATATCATAGTGGAAGTATTGAATCTACTTTGCTTTCAGTAAAGGGTATTAAAATTTGCTATCCTTCCAATGCTGCTGATATGAAGGGTTTAATGAAAGCTGCATTTTATGATCCAAATCCAGTGATTATGCTGGAACATAAAGGCTTATACTGGAGTAAAGTGCCGGGTACGGAGGAAGCAAAAACAATTGAACCCTCAGCTGATTATATTTTACCTATTGGAAAAGGCCTGTCCGTTTTACAGGCTTCTGATGAAAAAATGCGAATAGGTGAAACAGCTTGTATCATAACGTATGGTATGGGTGTTTTCTGGGCAAAAGCTGCAGCTGCTTCATTTCCGGGAAAAATAGAAGTGATCGATTTGCGAAGTTTATTTCCTGTGGATGAAGCATTGATTTTTGCGACAGTTAAAAAACATGGAAACTGTTTAGTGCTGACGGAAGAACAACAAAATAATTCCTTTGCCGAAGCCCTGGCAAGTCGCATTTCCAAACATTGTTTCCAGCATTTAGATGGGCCTGTAGAAGTGATGGGCGCATTGAATTTACCGGCAGTGCCCATACAACTTTCCCTGGAGGAAGCAATGATACCAACTGTGCAAAAAGTGAAAGATAAATTAAGCTATATTTTATCCCGTTAAATGAATAGGAGGAAGTAAAAATTAAAAGTTGCTTTTAGATTTTGCCTAAAACATACATGGCATTCATATCAGGTGTTTTGCTACCGCCTTTATTTTCTAAAGTGATGGCAAAAGCTTGAGCATTCGGCATGTTTTTCATTTTACACATACCATCTTCACAATTTTGGAGCATTCCAGCATCTACGGGTTTTCCATCTACAATTGCCCACAACTGGTATTCCTTCCCGGAAGGTGGCGCAATAAGTGTCGGCATTAAATATACATCTCTGGATTTCGTATCCCATAAAACAGTTGCCGTATTATCTTCTTTTCCAGGTAAACCCCTCAATTGAACAATTTTCATGTCAGGGTTTTCCAACATTTTAAACTTATCCTGGAGCGAATTAAATTTTGCTTTATATAAATTATTATTGGCTTGCAGTGTGCTATTATTCAGCAATAAGGCTTCATAATTATTCTTTGTGTCTTTATAATTTGAATAAAAATAATAATTCAAAGCTACACTTGACAGTAATAAAATAATAGATGCCACCGCCGCATATCTCCAGAAACTAAACACCTTTACTTTTTCGTCGCTGTGAATCTGATAAACTTTCTGTTCAGGGGATTCAGCAATTTTTTCCGGAGATTCTTCTTTTTTAAATTCATCCTTCATTTGCTCAATTAAATTATTGCGAACATCTTGAGGAGGCGCTATAGCATTATTAAAAGCATTTTT
>JBDTAN010000383.1:0-2506 GCA_039924585.1 Chitinophagaceae bacterium
CGGCCCGCTGACTGTGCAGGTTTCCCGCATTTTAAAAAGAAACAGCCGGTAGAATATATGCATGTACATCAGCAAAATGTTTCACATTGCCCGGCCACTTATTTAATGGTGGAGAAAATGGCGCAAAAACTGGAAATGGTCATATAATCTATTTTTAAAAATAGACATCTTCCAATAAAAAAAATTCAGCAGGCGCATTAAAGTGCAACATGATGGCCACAACATCAAACTGTATGTATTTCCATTCCGGGTGCAGGTATTGATATTCTTCAGCAGCGTTACGGAGGTTGGTCATTTTCTTTTTGCCAATACTTTCTTCCGGGTAACCATACGTTGTAGTCGTACGCGTTTTTATTTCGATAAAGTGCAAGCGATTATCTTTTCCCGATGCAATAAGATCCACTTCCCAATGTTTAAAACGCCAGTTTTTTTCCAGGATCTTGAAACCATTTTTTACCAAATAAACAGAAGCCATTGCTTCCCCTTTATTTCCTGTATTTTTGTTTTCAGTCATGACCTATTCAATCTAAACAAAAAATTTTGAATTTGCAAGAGAAAATTTTCAAATTAAAGGGAAAAGTGATGCATTATGCCTGGGGCGGCCACCGTTTTATTCCCGAATGGCTGGGTATAAAAAACACCACACATCAGCCATTTGCAGAATATTGGATGGGGGCACATCCTTCTGCTGCATCAAACATTATTACGAATACAGGTTCCATTAATTTGCAAGATGCGATTCGTGAAATGCCGGCTTTTTTACTGGGTGAAACTGTTTATGAGACTTATGGTGAATTACCTTTTTTATTCAAAATACTGGATGTAAAAGATGCGTTGTCTATACAGGTACATCCTACGAAATCCGCCGCTGCTAAAGGTTTCGATGCGGAAGATGTGATGCGCAAGCCTATTACGGCAAGCAATCGGAATTATAAAGACAGGAATCACAAACCGGAGATCATGATAGCATTGAGTGATTTTTGGTTGTTGCATGGTTTTATGCAGGAAGCTCAATTGCAAAAGAGGTTAGCTTCAATTCCTGTGTTTTCTGATTTGGCTGAATTGTTTAAACAAAAAGGCTATAAAGCATTGTATAAAGAAGTGATGCAAATGCCACAGGAAAAAGTGGATGCATTGCTTGTGCCCCTGGTAAAAACTGCTTTAAAGAAAAAAGCAAAATTAGCAAAAGAAGATCCTGCTTATTGGGTAGCGAAATATTATGCGGATAAAGAACCTATCAATATTGACAGGGGAATTTTTTCCATTTATTTTTTTAATTTATTGCATGTCAAAAAAGGAGAAGGCATTTTCCAGGGAGCGGGTTTGCCA
This sequence comes from Chitinophagaceae bacterium, assembly GCA_039924585.1. Lineage (GTDB taxonomy): Bacteria > Bacteroidota > Bacteroidia > Chitinophagales > Chitinophagaceae > JAFDXJ01. The sequence continues at coordinate 1,330 of JBDTAN010000383.1, forward strand.
CATGCATATCTTGAGGGGAAAAATATAGAACTCATGGCAAACAGTGATAATGTACTGCGTGCGGGACTTACACCAAAACATATTGATGTGCCGGAATTGATGAAGCATGTGATTTTTAAAGGTATCACACCGGAAATTTTAAAAGGTATAAATGATGGTTATGGTACTTTTATGTATGATTGTCCTGCACCGGATTTTGGCCTTGCAGCCATACGATTAAAAGCAGATGAAAAAGTTAGCTATACTGCACAGTCACCTGAAATTTTACTCGTGATGGAAGGCATTGCAAAATTGAAAGGCTCACGAACATTGACAATAAAAAAAGGAGAAGCAGCTTTTGTGGCCGCCGGCGAAAATTATGAAATAAAAGCAACAGCGCAATTACAGGCTTTTAAAGCTTTTGTTCCCACGTATTAATCCATAGGTTTATAAATGGTTAATTACAAATTCCCCTGAAAAGTAATAAAGCCTTATTTTTGCAAAAAATATTCTGTCATGAAGCAAACCCGTTCAACCATCTTTTTTTTAATATTCGTTATAGCAGTTACAACGATCGTAAAATTTATATGTGCGCCAAGTATTGCACTGAGCGGATTTAGTACAATTATCGCTATGTCACTATTTGCAGGCCTTCGGATTAAAGACATCAAAGTTTCCTTTTTATTTCCACTGCTTGCTTTATTTATAAGTGATGTTCTTATACAAATTTTTTATACTGCAGGCTGGTTTCCATTTGCAGGTTTTTATTCCGGCCAGTTAATTAATTATGTTTTATTGCTGGTACTGGTTTTAATTGGAATCGCTTTGAGAAAAGCAAAAACTCCGGGAATCATTCTCAGCATTATTGCCGGGCCGCTCGTTTATTTCTTCTTATCAAATTTCCAGGTATGGGTAGGTCAACCTACTTTATTTTCAAGGGACATTTCCGGACTGGGTGCCGCTTATATGTTGGGCATTCCATTTCTGAAAAATTCATTCTTATCAACAATTGTATTTGTACCCACTTTTATTTTTATGTATAAATATTTTATGGGCGAAAAATATTCCATGCAATTTAAAAAAGCATGATCCACTAATTTTAATGGAACCGGCAATTGCCGGTTTTTTTTGTGTATGAATTAAAATAATCCCTCCTGCTGAATGTCTTCATATCCATGATCAATGGATAAATTTTTTC
>JBDTAN010000384.1:0-2620 GCA_039924585.1 Chitinophagaceae bacterium
GTTTTTGGCGCCTGCCCATATTCATCCGCAATATCTGCCAGGAATTTATCCACGAGTAATGGAATATCTTCCACGCGCTCATTCAATGATGGAACATGTATTAAAATCACACCGAGCCGGTGATACAGATCGAGACGAAACTTTTTTTCTTCCACTTCTTCCAGCAAGTTTTTATTCGTTGCGGAAATAATTCGCACATCTACAGAAATTTCTTTTTCCGCACCCACGCGGGTAATTTTTCCTTCCTGCAAAGCACGTAACACTTTTGCCTGCGCATTCATACTCATGTCTCCAATTTCATCCAGGAAAATGGTGCCTTTATTGGCTTGTTCAAATTTTCCGATACGTTGTTTTATCGCAGAAGTAAAAGACCCTTTTTCATGGCCGAATAATTCGCTCTCAATTAATTCGCCGGGAATAGCTGCGCAATTCACTTCAACAAGCAATGCCGCATTGCGGTTGCTTTTTTCATGAATCCATTTTGCTACCAACTCTTTACCCACGCCATTTTCACCCGTAATTAAAATGCGCGCATCTGTTGCTGCTACTTTATCTATGGTGTCTTTAATTTTTTTAACCGCGTCACTTTCGCCAATAATTGGCTGCACTTTATTCACTTTCCTTTTCAGCACTTTTGTTTCTACACTCAGCGAATTTCTTTCCACAGCGTTGCGGATAGTTATAAGAAGACGATTGAGATCTGGCGGTTTTGCGATATAATCAAATGCACCTTTTTTTACAGCATCCACAGCGGTTTCAATATTTCCGTGCCCGCTGATCATGATAATAGGAACATCAGGGTTTTTATTATTTGCTTTTTCTAAGAATTCAATGCCGTCCATTTTAGGCATTTTGATATCGCATAAAACAGCATCATAGGTTTTAGCCATAAACATTTTCCAACCTTCTTCGCCATCAGAAGCTTCATCGGTTTTAAAACCTTCATAGCTCAAAATTTCCATGAGCGTTTTTCGGATAGCTTTTTCATCATCTATAATCAGGATGTTTGACATCAGTATATTTTTGGGCAAATGTAACCGTTAAATAAATGGAGGATTGTACGTTTTATGTAAAATTATTTTCAGAGATTTAATTTTCCACCTACGAAAAAATTTCTGCCTGGTGCAGGGTTATAATAATTACTTCCCACCACATTGATATTGTTTCCGCGGCTATATGCTTCATTCAATACATTATCTATACCCACGAAAATATTTACAGGAACATTGGAAATTTTTATTGGTTTACCAACTTTTATTTGCAGAAGCTGGTATGGTTTTGCATACACATCATTCGCGTCATCCAACGGAATTGCTGACGTACAATTCAATATCAATGCGCCATACAAGCTGTTTTTCAAAAGCAGGTCCACGCCCAATACATTGGTGAATTGTGGAATACCCGTTAAGTGATTGCCGGAATAATCTTTCGTGCCATCGGTATAATCTTTGAAAAAATAGGGCTGAAAAGTAAAACTGTTCCAGATATTCAATGTGCTGATTTTAGAAGGTTTTCTCCGGGAATTACGGATGACATATCCTTTCAACCAAAGTTCAAAACCTTTTTGAATCGCGCCTCCTGCATTTACATAATAATTATTTCCCGAAGTATCTGTGCGACTAACAATGGCATTTTCCAAATCAAAATAATAAATAGCTGCATTAATATCCAGTCGGTCATGCAACAATGAGCCTTTCGCACCTACTTCATAATTCCAGCCTTGTTCCGGTTGAAGATATGGATAATAGGAACCGTTTGTGGGCCGAACTTCAGCGAGTGTTGGTGGCGAAAAACCTTTTGCTGCCGTGGCATACAGCGATAATGCATTCGTGAGTTTATAGACGATTCCGAAACGTGGCGCAACGAGATTTCCTGCTATCCTGTTTTGTGGAAATGTAATGGAGTCAATTGCTGTGCGGTAAAAATAATAATGCATTGTATTCCGGCTGGCACCCACTTGCAGGATGATACGTTGACTCAGACTTGCGTTGAATTGTGTATAAAAAAAATATTGTGCATAGCGCAGGTCATCGTTGTATAAAAATGAATCGGGCGTTCCGTTTTTGTTTGTATATTCATTAAGGTTCGTTGTCCCATATTGCCATTCAACGCCCGTAATATTTTCAACAGGGATTTTCCCCCAAAGCCAGTTGTAGGAAAATCGGGTACGTGCACTATAATTCCATTCATTTCTTTTTTCAAAATTTAAAAACATACTTCTTGTAAAACCGGTGTGTACCGCGGAAACAGAAGTTGTATTTACCAGCCTTTTTCCTATCAGCGATTTTAAAGATGGTGCAAAAAAGAAAGTATGATTGGTGAACCCGGCTTGCTGATCGGTAAAGCCATTTCTTACTTGTGTAGGATTATCATTATAATCATCTACCGATAAACTACCAGGATTATCAAAATGAAGATTCGCATAAAAACTCAAAAAAGATAACTGTTGTTTTTTATTAAGCTTCCAGTTCGCATTCCATTTCAAAATATCTTTCCTGGATGATCCATAATCACGAAAACCCAGGCTGGATAAATGGCTTTGCTGCAGGTTTGAATAAAAAATTTTGCGCTGTGCCTGCCAGCCCGCCTGTTCATTGATCAACGTAAAAGAACCAAGGTT
>JBDTAN010000385.1:0-5946 GCA_039924585.1 Chitinophagaceae bacterium
TGGGAATACTTATCAGCGTTGCCATGATTTCGCGGATTGCCAAAGCATTCCAGGATTATTTCAGCAATGTAGTTGTGCAAAAATTTGGTGCAAAAATTTTCACTGATGGCCTGAAACACTCCATGGCACTGCCTTACCAGGATTTCGAAGATCAGCGCAGTGGTGAAACACTTTCCATCTTATCCAAAGTGCGACTTGATACAGAAAAATTTATCATCAGTTTTATCAATGTATTATTTGCGGTACTGGTGGGTGTTGTATTTATTTCTATTTATTCTTTCAGGCTGAATTGGTCCATCATGCCGATCTATGCGGTTGGTATTATATGTTTATCTGTCTTAACCAGTTTGCTCAGTAAAAAAATAAAGCGGATTCAAAAAAATATTGTCAAAGAAACCAATTCGCTTGCTGGAACAACTACAGAATCATTGCGCAACATTGAACTGGTGAAAAGCCTTGGGCTTACAGACCAGGAAGTAAATAGATTAAATAATAATACCTATAAAATTCTTGAGCTCGAAATAAAAAAAGTCAAAAGTATACGCTCACTGAGTTTTGTACAGGGAACTTTTGTAAACTTTTTAAGGCAGGTAATTATGTTTACATTACTCTATCTTGTTTTTAAAAACCAGTTGACAGCGGGTGAATTAATGACATTGACCTTTTATTCATTTTTTATTTTTGGGCCTTTACAGGAAATTGGCAATATCATTATCTCTTATCGGGAAGCAGAAGCATCTTTGAATAATTTTCATGAACTGATGCAACAAGCACCGGAGCCACGCCCTTTAGTACCCAAAGAAGTTGGCAGGATAAGAGAATTAGAATTTAAAAATGTTTCCTTTAAGCATAAATCTGCGCAATTCAAAGCGCTGGAAAACATCAATTTTAAAGTGCAAAAAGGAGAAACAATCGCTTTTGTAGGGCCATCCGGTTCAGGGAAAAGTACACTCGTTAAAATATTGGTGGGATTGTACCGGCCTCAACAGGGAGAAATTCTTTTTAACCATATTAATGGCAATGACATTTTTTTTGATGCATTGCGCAACCAGATTGGTTTTGTAACGCAGGACACTCAATTATTTGCCGGAACAATACGTGAAAATTTACTGTTTGTAAATCCGGGCGCAAGCAATGAAGAAATTGTAGATGCATTGCATAAAGCAAGTTGTGAGCAATTGCTTTCACGCGCAGAAAAGGGGATTGAAACGGTCATTGGAGAAGGTGGTCTAAAATTAAGTGGGGGTGAAAAACAAAGGTTGAGCATCGCACGTTCTCTTTTACGAAAGCCTGAATTATTGATCTTTGATGAAGCTACTTCCTCATTGGATAGTATTACTGAAGAAGAAATAACTGCAACAATTAAAGATATTTCAGAAAAGAGCAATCAAATAATGGTATTGATCGCGCACAGATTAAGTACCATTATGCATGCCGACAGAATATATGTGTTGGAAAAAGGGCAGATTGTAGAAACTGGCAATCATGATGCGTTACTTGAAGAAAAGGGTTTGTACTATGCGATGTGGAGGCAACAGATTGGTGAGCGAAAATCCCTTAAAAGAAGGACAGAAAAAACCCTTGCCTAAGATAATTTACCAGGGAAGTTGCCGTTTTAATTCAAATTAATTTTTCATTTTTCTTTTAATAAAATTGTAATTTGCATTTACTATAAATATAAACAAACAATTTAAGCCTGTTTTTTCATCTGAATTTATTTTTTAAAATTTAATGAAGCAGCGTTTTGAAATAAAAATTGTCTATATTTATGGGTAATATTTTACCTCCATGACTGAAGAAGCCATTTTATCCGGCTGTTTGAAAAACGATCCGGTAGCGCAAAGGGAGCTATACAACAGGTATAGTCCAAAGATGCTACCTGTATGTTATCGTTTCGCACAAAACCGGGAAGATGCGGAGGATATGTTACAGGAAGGATTTATAAAAGTGTTTACGCAAATTCACACTTTTCAGAACAAAGGAGCATTCGAAGGTTGGATTAGAAGGATCATGGTTTATAATTGTATCAATTTTTTAAAGAAGTTTAAAAAATTCAATGATAATATAGATCTCATGTTTGCGAGTTATGTACCAGGCAAAGAACCTTCTGTGACTTCGATATTACAGGTGAAACAAGTGAATGAATGTATACGCAGTTTGCCTTTGGGATACAGGACAGTGTTAAACTTATATGCGATTGAAGGTTATTCTCATCGGGAAATTGCAGAAATGCTGGAGATAGAGGAAAGTACCAGCAGAAGTCAATATGCACGGGCAAAGTCGGCTTTAGAAACGATCCTGATTAAAAAACGAATAATTGAAAAAGACAATCTGGCTTTCAATTGGGCCGGAGCAAATTAATCTAACTGTGATGTAAATGGAAAACCCATATAACCATACAGAATTTGAAGACTTTTTAAAAGAGCAGGCCGATCAATTACGGTTATACCCCACTGAACATTCCTGGAGGCATATACAGCATGAATTACATGGATATAAAAAATGGCCTGCCTTAACCGCTATATCCGTTTTTGTTATTTCATTATTAGTTATTGGTACACTGATCATAAAGCCAGCAATCAAAACAACAATTATTGCAGCGAATGCAGCTACATTAAATAATGATGGTACAATTAATTCAACCAATAATACCAATTCAGTCAATGGTCCTTTGCTTGCAACAAAAGAATCCTCTTTCCCTGAAAATCTCACTATTCACAACATTACACAAAATACCATTGCATCAGTATCTGCCTCTTTAAAACTACAAAACGATGCAGTTGCAATGTATGAAAATAATATAGCTTTAGCTGCAAATTCAGAGTCTCTCAAAAATGAGAATAAATCCACGAACACTAATTTATCCAATGGCAAAAATGATAATTTAGTGGTTGTAAAAAATTCTGAGAATCCACGACACAATTTTGATATGTTCAATTTTGCTTTAAAGACTATAACTCAACCTTTATCTGTTAATACCAGTTATGGTCTTGTTGATTTTAAAAGAGATCAAAACAATTCAGAACCTTTTTATTTTAAGTATGCGCTTAACACTTATACGGATTATGAAGTGGAAGATATCCTGAATACAAGTCGCAAAAACTATTCTTTAGACGTACTAAAAAAATCTGTTTCAAAACTTGATTTTCAATTTTACCTCACACCTTCGGTTAGTTACAGAAGGTTGACGGATAATGCGCAGGGAAAAACGGCAGGTACATATGTTTCAGCTATTTCATTGGCTACTTCACCTTTTTCAGTTGATGTAAATAAATTGGTGAAATACAGGCCATCAATTGGCTATGAAGTGGGCTTTACTTTAGGATATCATCTTTCTGACAGGCTATCTATTAAATCTGGTTTACAGTTTAATATGGACCAGTATAATATTGATGCATTTTTATATCAAAATAATTCTTCTTTCTCAGTTACAGAAAATGAACCAACTGTATTTAGCCCGTTCCTCGTAAACAGGTCATCCGGCGTTTTAAGTGTTCCTTTTACACTCAAAAATCGCTTTTACCAGGTTTCATTACCTATAGGCCTGGATTATAAAATTGCTGAACATGGAAATCTTTCCTGGAATGTTGCAGGTTCTGTGCAACCTACTTACACTTTTGATAAAGAACCATTTGTCGTATCTACTAACTTTAAAGATTATGCGGACGGTTCTAAACTCATGCGTAACTGGAATGTAAATGGAAACGTGGAAACTTACCTCAGTTATAAAATGGGTTCTGTAAAATGGCAGGTGGGACCTCAATTCCGCTACCAATTTATGCCAACCATGTCTCAAAATTATCCCATTAAGGAATACCTGCTGAATTATGGATTGAAGATTGGTTTTACTAAGGCCATTAAATAATCACTGACTTATCTTTGCGCATGAAAGTGTATTCTTTTTGAAAAGAAAACACTGTTACTATTTGCTTAAAATTAAAGATACGGTGCAAGCCAACTTTCATACATGAAAAAAAAATATTCGCTTTTCTATTTATTTCTATTTACTACAATCACCAGTAGTAGTTGCCATACTAAAACTTCCAAAGAACAAGTGCCTGCTAATAATAAAAACGATACCCTGGTCTATTACCCGGTCAACCAATATTTGCGAAGTCAATTATCTATGTTGGAAAATAGCCCGGTACAACCTTTTAAAATATTAATTACAGATTCCGGTAAAGATTCGTCTTCTATAACAAAAGAGGAAGTAAAGAATTTCGCTCAATTATTTTTGAATGATAGTATCACTGCCTTTGGTATGAAAGAAAAATATACAGAAAATATTTTCCAGGATCAGACCACGGCCAGTTATACATTTAGTTATACTGCAAAAGATACGCTCCTACCGGTGCAACGTGTTTTAGTTTTATTAGATACTGCTACCCAGCAGGTTAAAAATATTATTTACAGCATTTCCCGATCATATACAGATTCAACAATTACAGAAATGCTTTGGTGGAAAAATGATAAGGGATTTACGATCCTTCACAGTGCTACACTGACGGATGGCACTGAACAAAAACGACAATTGCAAATTGGCTGGATTGAGTGAATATGACAAATATATTTTCTTTTATACCACAGGAATATCCTACAAACCCAGGCATTTACAAATATTTTGATGCGGCGGGAAATCTTATATATGTAGGAAAAGCAAAGAACCTGCGTAAGAGGATTGCATCCTATTTCACTAAAACAAATGCCGGATATAAAACAAATGAATTAGTGCGGCGAATTTGCAGGATCGAATTCACGATTGTTGATTCAGAACAGGATGCATTGCTGCTTGAAAATGCATTGATCAAAGCCTACCAGCCAAAATTTAATATCAATTTAAAAGATGATAAATCATATCCATATATTGTTATTAAAAATGAACCATTCCCACGTGTATTTCTAACAAGAAAAAAAATAAAAGACGGTTCTGAATATATTGGCCCATTTACTTCTGCAGGAAAAGTACGTGAACTCATTCGCTTTATAAGAGAATTTATCCCTTTGCGTACCTGCAAATTAAATCTTACTGAAAAAAATATTCAGCAAAAGAAATTTAAAGTTTGCCTCGAATACCATCTGGGCAATTGTAAAGGACCTTGTGAGGGCTTGCAAACTTTAGTTGAATATTCAGAAGGACTTGCGCAAATCCGCCAAATGCTGAAAGGTAATTTAAAACCGGTAATGTTGCGCTACAAACAGGAAATGGCTAACTATTCCGAAAATTTAGATTTTGAAAAAGCCGCATTTATTAAAAAGAAACTGGATGAACTGGAGCAATACCAGGCTCGCTCAGTGATTGTAAGCAAGTCACTGATTAATATTGATGTATTTTCATTTATGCGCGATGGCGATACAGCATATATCAATTATTTGATGGTTCAAAATGGAACTATTGTTCAAACACATAATGAAAAACTCGTAGCCAAATTGGAAGAATCGGATGCAGAAATTTTATTACTGGCAATTATTGATTTTAGAAAAACATTTGGTAGTCCTGCGAATGAAATTGTGATACCTTTTAATATTGATTTTCCAGATGGACTAGGAATTTGTACTATTCCGCGTGGTGGTGAAAAGAAAAAATTGCTCGACCTGTCTTTTAAAAATGTCGCCTACTTTAAAGAAGAACAAAACCGGAAAAAAATATTGAATGTAAAAAATCAAACAGAAAATAAACAGTTGAAAACATTACATGAATTGCAGCAATTTTTGCATTTACAAGAATTACCTGTTCACATAGAATGTTTTGATAATAGTAACTTCCAGGGAAGCTTCCCTGTTTCCGCAATGGTATATTTTTTAAATGGCATACCGGAAAAAAATAATTACCGGCATTATAATGTAAAAACAGTGAAGTGAATCAATGATTTTGCTACTATGAAAGAAGTTGTTTACAGGCGATATACAAGACTATTGGATGAAAACACGCCACTTCCTCAGCTTGTT